>JAHEBE010000005.1 GCA_024642365.1 Algoriphagus sp. | reverse complement strand
AGATTGGTAGTCCGTGAAGATCTTCACTTAGCCTACTTTGCTATCAGCAAAAAAGATCTTAAAAAATATCAAAGCCGAACTGGAGACACCGAAGGTTTGGTCAATTATGCCTTATCTTTGGAGGGAATAAAGCTTGCAGCTTTGTTTTCAGAACGCGAGGATGGCATCAAAATTTCTTTCCGATCATGTACTGAAGTCGCAGTGAATAAATTTGCCGCAACTTACTTTAATGGAGGAGGTCATAAAAATGCTGCCGGAGGTAAATCCGCCGCAGGTCTAAAAGAAACTGTAGAATTATTTGAATCGCTTGTCGAAGAGCATCAGTTAGAGTTGTTTGAACCAAGCCCAGTTTCAGCCTAAACCCCAATTCTTAAGAATTACTTTGAACAATCACATAACCTTTATGAAAAACACAAAAAGCCTTTTGGCACTTGTAGTTGCCCTTTTGGGAGCAACAACCATGTCCTCTTGTCAAAAAACAAAAGTGACTGAGAAAGATGGAATAGAATATACGTACATCAAAGAAGGTTCCGAAAAAGCACCAAACGGACATTTTTTGCTTTACAATTTACAAATCACTAACGGTACTGATTCTGTAATCTATACTACAGCAGGCCAGCCTATGCCAGGTTATTTGATGGCAAACGATTCCATGCCTGCAACTAATGGAATGGATGAAATCTTCTTGAATCTAAGAAAAGGTGATAGTATCGCTTTCCAGTCTACCGCAAAAATTATTTTCGGAGAAAATGTACCTCCTTTCTTGAAAGCTGAAGATGTCGTGAAAGTAAATCTTGGCGCTTTCGAAGTGATGGACGAGACGGCTATTCAAGCATACTTTGAGAAAATGATGGCTGCAGAAGATTCTAAAAGAGCTGATAGAGCTGTTGAATTACTTGCTGAAGAGGCTAAAGTAATTGAGGCGTATGCTGCTGAAAAAGGACTTAGCCTTCAGAAAACTGAAAATGGCTTGTATTACATCATCGAGACAGAAGGTACTGGCGAAGCTACTACCCCAGGTACTACGATGTATGTAAACTATGCGGGATACCTTCTTGACGGCACACTTTTCGACACTTCTAACCCTGAAATTGCTAAAGCAAATAACATGTTCAATGAGGGTAGAGAATATGGCCCACTTCCAGTGAATGTAGGTATGGGACAGGTTATTCCAGGTTGGGACGAAGGATTGATGCTTTTGAAAAAAGGTTCAAAAGGTAAATTCTTGATTCCATCTCCTCTAGGATATGGAGAAACTGGCGCTGGTGGAATGATCGGCCCGAACTCAATTTTGGTATTTGACGTAGAAGTGACAGACGTTCAAAAATAATTTGATAGCCTTTTAATTTCGAATTCTAGAAATGAAACTTAAACCAATCCAACTTCTTGCTTTACTAGTGCTGGCATTTTCAGGACTTTCTTCATGCATAGACAAAGATGCCACAGATGAGGTGATCTTCGTTAAAGACCAGAAAGCCATTGATGATTACATCGCAAGTGCAAACCTAGTCAATGTAAAAGAGGTAAAAGATGCAGTGAGTGGAATTACTATTATTTGGCAGGAAGTTTCAGGCAGCGGGATTAAAATTGCTAATGGAGATACCGCTTCTGTGAATTATACCGGAAGGCTTATCAATGATCGAATCTTTGACACTTCGATTGAAAGCGTGGCGAAAGCGAACAACATCTATACAGAGAGCAGAAAATATGTTCCTTTAAGATTTAGATTGGGAATTGCGCTTTTGATCCCTGGGTTTGAATATGGAGTTCTACAATTAGAAAAGGGAGATAAGGCTACCGTCTTTATCCCTTCGATATTTGGTTATGGCAATCAGGCCAATGGAAATATTCCCGCAAACTCTCCGCTGATTTTCGAAATGAATTTAGTAGAAGTAAAAGATGGGCCTACCCTCTAGTATGAAAAACAAAAGCTACCGATTTCTTCTTTTTGCAGTACTCATTGCCTTTGCAAGTTGTGAGCCGACTAATCCGTTCGCCACTGGACCGACTTATGATCCAGATGCAAACTTGGAGATCGATCGAAAATTGATTGATACGTATTTGGCTACAGCCAAAATTGATAGTCTTTATCGAATCCACGATCCAAGTGGTGTGGTGGTGATAGTACAACGAGATGGCAATGGATCACGTCCAACTGGTGGTAATGTAGTCTATACTGACTATACGGGCTCTTTGATGAGTGATGGGTCAGTCTTTGATACTAGCAGTGAAACAATCGCTAGAGAAAATGACATTTTTGTCGAAGGAAGAAAATATGTCTTATTTAACTTTGTGTTGGGTACAGGCGCGGTGATCACGGGTTGGGATATTGGTTTTAGAAGACTTCGCCCTGGATCCAAAGCAGTATTTATTATCCCGTCACCTTATGGGTATCGATCGGCAACAAATAACTCTAGAATCCCACCAAATTCAGTATTGGTTTTTGATGTGGATTTCAAAGGAATAGATTAAAAAGAGGGCTTAGGCCCTCTTTTTTTATATCCATGGCAAAATTGGGGGGACTTTGGACTGGTAATCTTGATATGCTTCGCCATAAATCGAACGAAGATTTTTTTCTTCAAAATAAATCCCGATTGGAAGGTAACAAACCAAACAGCCTAAGTGGACTACCGCTGCCAATGTCCCGGCAAAGAACAAATAGCCTGTAAAAATCAAAAACAGTCCGGCATAAAGTGGATGTCTGATTTTTGAATAGATTCCGGATGTAACCAACGGTTCCGGTGCATTGGACTCTGCGGTTAAACCCAGAAATTTTTTGATTGAAATCTGTTTGGTTGATTTCACAAAAATAATTGTTCCAAAGCCGGCACATACATAAGCAATGTAATCTGTAATCGATCCTTTGGCGAATAGAGGAAATGCTGGAATCAATATGGATTGAATCAAAATTCCCAGTATAAAAGCAGTGGATCCAATTGAATAAAAAAGACGATACCATTTAATTCCACTTCTAATTTTTCGCCGAAAAAATCTTTTTAACTTCGATGCAGCGAAAATGGAATGTAGGCTATAAAAGAGCGCCCAACTGAGGGCAAGTAGTAAATAATCCATGTATTTAAGTTGAGACCCAAAGAATTTGCAGCTATGAAAATCGGAATAATCCGTGAGGGAAAAAATCCTCCCGACAAACGCGTACCATTTACTCCTTTCCAATTGCAAGAAATCCAGTCTACTTATGGTGAAGAAGTAGGGATAGAAGTGCAGTCGAGTGAAGTACGAATTATCAATGATCAAGAATACTTAGATCATGGGCTGTTGATCGTGGAAGATGTTTCAAGCTGTGAGGTGCTTTTTGGGGTAAAGGAAGTGCCTATTCCGCAACTTCTTGAGGGGAAAACCTATTTTTTCTTTTCCCATACGATGAAAAAACAACCCTACAATCGAAAATTACTACAATCGGTCTTAGAGAAAAATATTCGATTGATTGACTATGAAGTACTAACTGATGACTCAGGAAATCGTGTGGTTGCTTTCGGAAGATGGGCTGGAATAGTAGGGGCTTATAATGCTTTTTGGACATATGGTAAAAAAACTGACCTCTTTGACTTAAAGCGAGCTCACGAATGCTATGATCTAAAAGAGTTAGATCAAGAGCTCGAAAAAGTCCAATTACCTCCAATCAAACTTGCCATCACTGGAACAGGCCGAGTGGCAAAAGGAGCAGCAGAAATCATGGCTAAGCTCGAAATCAAGCAAGTCACCGTGGAGGAGTTTCTATTTCAATATTTTGAGGAGCCTGTTTATGTGATGCTAAGGACAGAAGACTATAACCGCAGGAAATCTGATGGAGGCTTTGACAAAAAAGAGTTTTATGAATTTCCCGAGCGGTACGAAAGTCATTTTCAGAAATTTACTGAAGTTGCGGAAATTCTGGTTGCAGCAGCTTATTGGGATCCGAAAGCTCCCCGATTGTTCCAATTAGAGGATATTGCAACGGATGACTTTCAGATTTCAGTGATTGCTGATATTTCCTGTGATATCAACGGGTCCGTTCCTACGACAGTAAAATCTTCTACAATTGTGGAGCCTGTTTTTGATATAGATCGGCAAACAGGCTTGGCAATTGAAGCATTTGGTAGCCAAACCAGTATTTCGGTCATGGCGATTGACAATCTTCCTTGCGAACTTCCCCGCGAAGCTAGCCGTGAGTTTGGACAGCAGCTAAGCAAATTAATAATTCCTGAATTATTGAAGGAAAGTTCACCCATGCTTGAGCGCGCAACTATCGCCCGTGATGGGGATTTGACTTTAGAGTTTATGTACCTGTCGGATTTTGTCCACGGGGATGAATAATCTCAATCAGTTTCTAGAAGCTCAATTTCTTCAACCTAGGATGACCGCAAATGATGTAGATAATTTTATCCAATCGGCCATTCAAACCCGGATTATTACATGCGTGCTTCCTTCTTTTTGGGTAAAAAAAGCCGCGCGAGAACTTAGAGAAAGCGGGATTCAAGTTTCAGCTTATGTTGGTTATCCTTTTGGCTTTCAAGACACCAGTTCAAAAGTGTTTGAAGCTAAAGAAGCTATTCGACAGGGTGCAGATGAAATTGATGTGGTATGGTCTCAGACGGCATTTCACAGTGGGATGAACTGGCCAAAAATTGAGCTTGCCCAGCTTGCTAAAATTTGCCACGAGGAAGGGAAGCTACTCAAAGTAACTATTGAAGCAGAATTTTTAAACGACTCACAGCTCTTGGAGGCCGGAATGATCTGTCAGGATGCGGGTACAGATTTCATCAAAATGACTACAGGAATCTCTAATCAGAAGACAAGTCCTAGTCAACTCAGGACTTTACGAAGTTCTATTTCTTCAAATTTAGGGCTCATTGCCGGAGGTTCAGAAAGCTTGGAAGAAAGTTTGATGCTGATCCAGGCAGGGGCAGATCGCGTCTGTAGCACCAATACTTTTCGGCAAATTGAGGCTTGGAAAGCGGACGCTAATTAATCCTTGCTGAAATAAATCAGAAGAAAAGGAATTATAAAAAAGGTCAAGAGGATATAGGCAAAACCAACAAAGCGGCTTTTCACAGATTTTTTTCCCATCCATGATGCAAGTCTCACCGGGATCATTCGGACCAACGGAAAAGGCATGAAAAGAAGTGCTCCAAAAAAGTTAAACAGGAAGTGAACGATAGCCAATGCAATGGCAGCTTCGGTTTTGTAAATCGCCGCAATCGCTGCCGTAATAGTCGTACCAATATTTGCGCCGATGATAAAAGGGAAGGATTTTTTCAGCGATACTTTTTTGTTAGCTACTAAAGGAACCACCAGCGATGTGGTCACAGTACTGGATTGTACGGCTGCAGTGAAGAAGGTGCCATAGATTAAAGCCATGTACGGATTCTTAAAAATGAAATTATTTATTTCATTGAATGAATCCACTACAAAAGCTCGATAAACGGAAGTGGAAAGTAATTTAATCGCACCAAATACCAGAAAAACAGACAATAGCATTGTCAAAAATGGAATGTTGATGGTCTCTGTTATCCAGTCAGTAACCGGTCTGGTGAATACTTTATTGTAAACAATCGGACCCATGTAATTCTCATCTGGCGCAAAAATGTGAGCGATAGAAATGGCCATTTTGGACAAAAAGCCGAAATAGATTTCTAAAGGGAGAAGAATTAATACTGTGAAAATATTGAAGATATCGTGTAGAATTCCTGCAGATAAAGCGCGCTTAAACTGCTTTTTATTCATGATATAGGAAAGCGAGACCAAAGTGGAGGTTAAAGTGGTACCTATATTGGCCCCCATTACCATCGGAACCGCCTGTTCCAAGGATAGATTTCCAGCTGCAACAACCGCCACAATACTAGCCGTCACGGTAGAGCTACTTTGAATTAAAGCAGTCATCAATAGACCTATGAATAAACTCACAAACGGATTTCGGGTAGCTTTTAAGATATCTTCTGCGACATCATTGTTCAGTTGACTCATCGCCACCGCCAGGAGGTCAATTGCAAAAATGAATAAAAGCAAGGCGAGCAACATGATGATGTAGCTGCTGAATTTACTTTGCTTCTTTTTCGGTTCTTCTAGCGATTCCATTTGATCAGTGAGACTGTAGCTGAGGACTTTTTTTAATTATTGAATAGTTTGTGTAGAGAACAGTCTTTTGGTACTTATTTAGATTCTTGGTTTATTTGAGCAGTAAAAGTTGAAAATATTTTTCGGAATACAAGACCATACTTCTCAAAAGCACGGTTTTATGGCCTCCTTAACAATTTGTTAATATGCTACCCGATTTATCTTTTCTATTTTTGGCCTACCAAACTCCCATTGCCAAATGGCAAAGAAAACAATTGACCAGAACATAAATCAAGATAAGCTCTCGAAAGGCGCTTATTCACTTTTTGATTTTACCAAAAAGGAAAAGCCATTCTTGATTATGGTTTGTGTTCTTGTATCCATTGCAGGACTGATTACGCCATATACCTATGCCGCGATGTGGTTTGGGTTTGGCTTGGCAGCATATTCGGCTATTGCCAATGATAGTATTCAGACTATCGGTACTTTCATCGCCTCAAACCAAAACCGAAAGTGGTATTGGCTATGGCTGTTTATGGGCTTGATTTTCGTCGCCACGGTGACTTACAGCTGGTTTACTTTCAATGGTGATGTAAGCTACGAACGTCTGAGTGTGCCAGGGCTAGAAAAAGCCCCCGAAAGTTTTGTGTTCCTTCAGTTAGCTGCACCTATTGTATTGTTGATTATGACTAGGCTTAGAATGCCTGTATCAACAACCTTCTTGCTTTTAAATGTATTTACCTACAAAGCAGGAACCATCATAGATGTGATGAAAAAGAGCTTTTTGGGCTACCTTCTTGCTTTTTTTGTAGCAATAATTGTTTGGTATGCTATCGAGCGATTAGTTAAAGATTACCTCAAAGGACAAGCAAAACCTTATTGGATTGTCTTGCAATGGATAACCTCTGGTACACTTTGGGCAGTGTGGATTATGCAGGATGCTGCAAATATTGCCGTTTTTCTACCTCGTCAATTATCAGTAGTAGAATTTATCGCTTATACAGGATTTGTGTTTCTGGGGATTGGCTTTTTGTTTTACCTCAAAGGGGATAAAATCCAAGGCATTGTAAATGAAAAATCCAATGTGACGGATGTTCGTGCTGCTACTATTGTGGATTTTGTCTATGCTATTATTCTATTCTATTTCAAGATTTACAGTAATGTGCCGATGAGTACCACTTGGGTCTTTATTGGATTGTTGGGAGGTCGAGAATTAGCCATAGCACTGGGTAAAGTGGGCAAAGAGAGAAAACGAAAAATGCTAGCATTTCGGGCCTATCGATTGGCAAAAAATGATGTGGTTAAAGCTTTCATTGGTCTAGTGGTATCTTTGATTCTCGCTGTAGTGATCAATGAAGGGGTGCGAAATGAGATTCTGGAGATGCTTAACTTTTAATCTTGGAGCTTTTTAGCCACGAATATTTTATGAATGAAGCCTTGAAGCAGGCTCAAAATGCTTTTGAAGAAGGTGAAATACCAGTTGGAGCAGTCATCGTCTCAAAAAATAAAATCATTGCAAAGGGCTATAATCAAACTGAGCGCCTTAACGATGTCACTGCTCATGCAGAAATGCTCGCAATAACTTCCGCAGCGAATTACCTTGGGGCTAAATACCTTGTCGATTGTAGACTATATGTCACGCTAGAGCCCTGCATCATGTGTGGGGGAGCACTATTTTGGTCACAGATAAGTGAAATTCATTTTGCCGCTTCCGATCCTAAAAGAGGATGTATGAAATCGGACCCATCTATTCTACATCCAAAAACGAAAATTTTTGCAGGGACTTTAGCAAAGGAATCCGAACTCCTACTTAATTCTTTTTTCAAAAAGCTTAGAAATTGAACGAAAATTCAATTTTTAAGAACCTTTTTGAAAGAGGGCGGGTTTTCAAGACAGATTATTTGAATCAATTTAACTCATTGTATAACCTTTAAAATTTAAGAAAATGGCTTTTGAACTACCTGCTCTTCCTTATGCAACAACTGCATTAGAACCAAATATTGACGCGAGAACAATGGAAATCCACCATGGCAAGCATCATAATGGTTATGTCACTAATTTGAACAATGCCATTGCTGGCACTGACTTAGAAGGAAAATCTCTTCTAGAACTTTTAAAAGTAGCCGGATCAAATACTGCTGTAAGAAATAATGGTGGTGGCCACTACAATCACAGTCTTTTTTGGAAAATCCTTTCTCCAACTGGCGGCGGATCTCCTAAAGGGGAACTAGCTGCAGCAATTGATGCTAAGTTCGGATCTTTTGATGCTTTCAAAGAAACTTTTAACAAAGCCGCAGCTACTCGATTTGGTTCGGGCTGGGCTTGGCTTTGTGTAGACACTAAAAAAGAGCTTTGTGTTTGTTCTTCTCCTAATCAAGATAATCCACTTATGGATATTGCAGAATGTCCTGGCACACCGATTATGGGCCTTGACGTTTGGGAGCATGCTTACTACTTGAATTATCAAAATAGAAGACCTGATTACATTTCTGCTTTCTGGAATGTGATCAATTGGGAGGAAGTAAGTAAAAACTACGCAGCTGCCAAATAAGGGTAACAATTCATAAAATGATCCTCATTCCGAAAGGTTTGGGGATTTTTTTTGTCTTAAAACCGAACGCAAAAAGTGTACGGTTTCGCAACAGGATTTTTTGGAACAATCCTATAAAATGGCGTCTTCGTCAAAATTAGGCCGATTTGACTCCTTGGCATTTTCTTTTCATAAGCTGGTATGAAAACAACACCAACCAGTATTGAAATGAAAACTACCAACATTATCTTTTTTACCATTCTCATTTACCTTTTGGGAATAAGTACACTTGCAGCAAAAGAGGTCACTAAGATCTCGGGAAAAGTTTTGGATCAGAAGGGGCAAGCTGTCCCTTATGCAAATATTGCGCTGATCCAAGCTGCCGCAGGGGGACTAGTAGATGGAGCTGTATCGAATGAAGATGGCGAGTTCCTAATTGAAACGTTGAAAACGGGTGAGGTTAAACTTGTGATTTCTTCGATCGGGTTTACTGCTTTTGAATCAACGACCTTTGAATTGACTCCTGGACTCATCAAAGAAATGGGGACGATTACAATTGAAGATGAAATGACCGGGCTGAAAGAAGTGACTGTACAATCTACGCGTCCAGAAATCATCATTCAGCCTGACAAAACAATCGTCAATGTAGAGGGAACGGTTATGGCCGAGGGATCAAACGTCCTTGATGTTCTTGGAAGGTCTCCTGGGATCTATGTCGACCAAGACGGGATCATCAATCTAAATGGGCGTGCAGGAGTCGTGGTCATGATTAATGATCGTCAGACCTACATGAGTGCAGTGGATTTGGCAAACTTTCTCCGGGCAATGCCTGCAGATAACATTAAAAGCGTGGAAGTGATTACGAACCCTTCTGCCCGGTTTGATGCCGAAGGCTCAGCAGGTGTGATTAACATCATTTTAAAGAAGAATACTGTTGACGGAGTATTCGGAAATGTCCAAGCAGGAGGACAGTACAATGGCCTCTGGGCGCCAATTGGTGGTGTAGCTTTGAATGTGAAGAAGGGAAAGTGGACTACAAATGCGAACCTGAATTTCAATGAGTACGCAATCTATAACGATCTAATTATAGAACGAAACTTTGCTTTGCCTGAGGGGATTTCAAATTTCAATCAGGATTCGAGGATTAAAACACGGGACAAGAACTTGTTTTTCAGTGGTGCTGCGAATTATGAAATCAATGAAAAACATAATCTCGGGTTGAATGTGCAGGCCTCAAATTCGAACTCCAGCAATAGTAATAGTTCCTTTACGGAAATAAAAAACCCAGGAATTGCAGAAAACAGCTACCTCAACTCAGACAACAATGCTACAGGTCATAGCGATCGAGTTTTTGCCAATCTCCATTATGAGGGAAAATTGGATACGTTAGGGGCTAAGATTACTTCTGATTTAGACTTCACTCGAATGAATTCGGATAGCGAATCCTTATTGAACAATTTGAGTTGGACAGGTCAAGACCCTTCTGGAGGAATGCGTGATAGAATTCTTACCCTGAATGACATGTATTACACCATTCTGACAGCCAAAGTAGATTATTTGAAACCGTTAAAAAATGGAAGCACACTAGAAACGGGGTTAAAAGGTTCTTGGGTGAAATCGGATAATAATCTGGACCTGAGTAGATCCAATGAAGATGGGCCTTTTATGCCTGACCCAAGTAGCAACCAATTTATCTATCATGAAAATGTCTTGGCAGCCTATGCGTCTTACAAAGGAGAGTTTTCAAAGAAGGTGTCTTACCAGGCTGGTCTGAGAGGCGAATATTCAGATATATCCGGTAATTCAGTAACCTTAAATCAGGTCAATACCCAAAATTACTTCAACCTTTTCCCAAGTGCATTTATCCAGCATAAAGTAAGCGATGACTACCAAATTGTCTATTCAGCTAATCGGCGAATCACGCGACCGAACTACCGATTGTTAAATCCATTTGTGTATTACATCGACCCTTTGACTTCGGAAAGAGGAAATCCTAACTTGAAACCACAGTATTCAACTAATCTCGAAATGAATCATGTGGTGAAAGGGGCATATCAATTCTCTTTAAGTTATACGGAGACAGTTGATGCTTTTATGCAGGTGTTCATTCAAGACCAAGAGAATCGTACGACTACGACTTTTACGGATAATTTTGACAAAACCAGGAATGCCAATTTTAGAGCAATTATTCCTGTCCAAATCAAGGAGTGGTGGGGAACTTCCAACATGGTACAGGTGAGCTATAATCGATTCAAATCTCAGATTGGAGACGATTACCTAGACAATGCACAGACCTCTTTCATGGTTCGATCTCAGCATAATTTCAACTTGCCAAAAGGGTTTAAACTGGAAGTGATGGGGATGTATCTCGGACCTCAAATCTGGGGTCAAGGATCGATTGCCGGTTTCGGATGGGTAGATGCCGGAGTCACCAAAACGATTATGAAGGATAAATTGACAATAGCTGTAAATGGGACTGATTTATTCAGAACCCAGCTTATCCGGGCCAATGTGGATTTTGCGGATATTGATACCTCCTTCGAACAATATAGAAGTAATCAGGGGGTTCGATTTACACTTCGATACCGATTTGCCAAAGGAGACAGTTTCCGAGTGAATAGCAGTTCAGGAAGTACAGAAGAACGAAATAGATTAAACTAAACCAACCTATTAAATAACAGAAAAGCCGAAGTGTTCACTTCGGCTTTTCTTTTGACTTGATCCCATTAAGAATGGAAATGATATAAGAAAATCAGGATTCCGGTGAAAGCTGGTTTTTTTTGATCCTTGATTTCAAGCTTGACTTCCACTTCTGCTTTTACAGTGCCGCGAAGATTGGCTATTGCATGAAGTTTTGCTACGAGCCGGACCTCACTATCCACCAATACGGGATTGGCGAAACGAAGCGATTCAATGCCGTAATTGATCATCATTTTTAGGTTTCGCACATCCACAATTTGCTCCCACAAATAAGGAACAATACTCAAGGTGAGGTACCCGTGAGCAATCGTATTGCCAAATGCCCCCTCTACTTTTGCCCGATCAGGGTCGGTATGGATCCATTGATGGTCCAGCGTAGCTACTGCAAATTGATTGATTTGTTCTTGTGTGATTTTAAAATAATCAGAAGAGCCTAATTCTTGTCCGTTGTATTGTTCAAACTCGGCAAAGCTCCCTATTCTAACTGGCGACATTTAAATTCGATTTGGTAAAAATCAAATTAGGAAAGTTTTTGTGGAATTTACAACCTGAAAGATGACAGAAAGCTTCATTTCTTGCTTTCTCCGAAACCGCTAACTACAAATAGATTTCGCTGTTACCAGCATTTTTCAAGTCAATTTTATACTTTTATCAAAAGCTAACCCATGTCCTATTTACACGGATTTATTCCCGAAGAGCAGCAGCGCCTGCTCGATCAAGGTGATTTTCTTGCCCCAAAAATATACCCAAGAATTGATTTCTCAGGTTGTAGGAATTTGCTCGAAATAGGTTCTGGAGTGGGAGCCCAAACCAAAATGCTCCTTCAGCTTTGGCCGGATCTGAAAATTACTTGTGTAGACTATTCTGAGGTTCAACTTGCAGAAGCCAGAAAAAATCTTGCCTTTGCTGGCGATCGGGTTACTTTTATTTGTCAAGATGCACGGGACTTGAAGCTCGATGAGCAATTCGACGCATTGTTTATTTGCTGGGCATTGGAGCATATTCCTGAGCCATTAAAAGTCTTGAGGCAAACGAAAAGCTATTTGAAGCCAGGCTCCAAGCTGTGGTTTACTGAAGTATTTAACTCAAGCTATTACGTCTTTCCGGACTTACCCAATCAGCGTAAATACTATAACGCCTATAATCAACATCAGATTTCGTTTGGAGGAAATCCTGATATTGGTGCGCAATTGGGAAACTTACTTCATCAGGCTGGCTTCCATTCCATCGAGATTTTTCATGGTGGATTTCATTTAGATCAATCAAAACCAGAGGAATTGCAAAAAATGATTGGCTTTTGGAAAATACTTTTGAAAAGTGGAGCCCCAGGCTTATTAGAAGCAGGAATGCTTAGCATTGAAGAAGTTCAAGCGATGGAAGAGGACTTAAATTTTATAGCATCAGATGAAAATGCAGTTTTTTTCTATCAATTTGTGCAGACATTTGCGACTTACTAACCCCTCTTTATGAAATTTCTTAAACTGATCTGGAGATTTTTGTGGAAATCAGCACTTTGGTTTTTCGGATTATCGATTGGCCTTACGATTATTTATCGTTTTGTCCCAGTACCAATCACCCCATTGATGGTGATCAGACTTGTAGAGCAGGCTACCGATGAGAAAAAAGAAATGAGACTGTATAAAGACTGGGTTCCTATGTCTCAGATTTCCAAAAATGCACCACAGGCAGTCTATGGTGCAGAGGATCAGAAATTTCTAGACCATCATGGTTTTGATCTCGAAGCCATGGAAAAAGCTTGGGAAGGAAATAAAAAAGGAAAACGGATTAAAGGAGCAAGTACGATTACGCAGCAAACGGTGAAGAACGTATTCTTATGGCCTGAAAGAAGTTATGTGAGAAAAGCACTGGAGGCCTATTTTACCGTCTTGGTGGAATTGATCTGGTCCAAAGAGCGAATCATGGAAGTTTATCTCAATGTGATTGAAATGGGCGAGGGTATTTATGGAATTGAGGCAGCGGCGCAAACTTACTACAACAAACCTGCTGCTAAACTTAATCGAAGCCAAGCCGCAATGATCGCAGCGGTACTTCCAAACCCTCGAAGATGGACACCAGCCAGACCCACTCCTTATATAGTCGGTAGGCAAGGATGGATATTACGCCAAATGAGCAATCTGGCTCCTTTGGGTTATGGAGTATAGTTTGAATTTAGCCTGTTAAAATGGGACATTTTCAAGTCACTTTTGAAGTTTCATCAAAAATTGAGAAAAGAAATAAGTAGAAATTGAAAGATTTTTTAGCGCGCCAAATATTCTTCTAAATTTTAGCGTTTATCAGCTTTCGGATCAGGGCTTTTTCTTTTAATTGTAATAGGACACTTCTAGAAAAAAAGTTCGTTTTTGAGCCAATTTTAAGGATTAAAAAATGCAAGTATTTTTTATCCACAAAATCAATTATTTATCCACATTGATTTTATAACGATAATCAAATCATTGATAATAAGGAAGTTATGATGGTTTGGCAAGACTAAGATTTGTGGATAATAGTTCGTAACTTCAAGTAGAGCGCATCAAAAATAGATTGAAATCGTGGATAATTCCGTTCGCCAAATATTCTTCTAAATTGGATTAATCCGTTCGTTCTTTGATCAACCTTTTACGATAAGCATTAAAGATTCTGGACTTGGATACAAAGCCAATATAGCGCCCATCCGCAATAACAGGTAAATTCCAAGCGCCGGAAAGTTCAAATTTCTCCATCGCTTTTTGCATATTTTCTGTATCTAATAGGATTTCTGGTGGGCTGTGCATTAGGGAGTTGATGTGAACCTGTTCCTGTTTTTCTCGATCAAACATGATGTCTCGGATATCATCTAAAGTGATAATACCTCTAAGGACTTCATTTTCATCCACGACCGGGAAAATATTCCGTTTTGATATTTTTACCAAGTCGATTAAATCCCTGAGTTTGGCATCTGGATGAATCGGGATTAAGTCTCGCTCGATTACATGGGTTATAGTAATTAGGTCAAGCAACTCTTGATCTTTTGACTCTGGAAGTTGACGCCCCTTCTCCTTAAGTTGCATGACATAGAGGCTGTCTTTTTGAAAATACGTGGTAGTGATGTATGAGATTGCTGACACAAACATCAATGGAACAAATAGTTCGTATCCACCCGTAATTTCTGCGATTAAGAATATTGCTGAAAGTGGGGCATGCTGTACTCCTGCCATTACCCCACACATGGCCACAAGGGTAAAGTGTGCCAAAGGGAGGGGGATGTGAAAGCCAAGTTGATTTTTGGAATAAGCAAACACAAAACCAACAATACCGCCTACATAGAGTGATGGAGCGAAAATACCACCACTTCCACCGCTTCCTAGGGTCAAAGCTGCAGCGATTGGCTTTACCAATATGATTAAGGATAAAAAGATGATAATCAAATAAGGGTTTTCGCTAGAAGAGAAAAAGGGGCTTTTGTTTAATAGCTGGTCAGAGTTTCCATTGATCAACAGGTTCAATGTATCGTACCCCTCACCATAAATAGGGGGAAAGAAAAAGACCATAAAACCGATTAAGGCACCACCATACAGCAATTTTAAAGTTTGAGACTCCAAGCCATCCATTAGTCTTTCTGTGCTTCGAACGGTTCTGCTGAAATAGAGAGAAACTACACCGCAAACCATGCCTAAAGCTAAGTAGTAAGGCATATGACCCGCAGCAAATGATCCTTCTAGATCAAATGTAAATACAGGATCATTGCCTATGAGGATCATGGAAGTCAAAGAACCAGTCACTGAAGCAATCAATAATGGGATGAATGATCCCGTACTGATTTCCATTAAAATAACTTCAATCGCGAAAATAACTGCTCCAATTGGCGCTCCAAAAATAGCCGAAATGGCTCCAGCAGCACCACATCCAATTAATAAGGTTCGTTTTTTGGCATTCAAGTGAACCAAAAGGCCTACGTTAGAACCTATCGCGGATCCAGTGACAAGCATGGGGGCTTCTAGACCTACAGATCCTCCAAAGCCAACTGTTAAGGCAGAAGTGAAGACTCTACTGTAAGTTTTCACTAAAGGGATGATGCTTTGTTTTTTTGAAATCGTAAATAGAACATCGGGAATCCCGTGTCCGCCAAAGTCTTTAAATAGATATTTTCCTAATAAGAAAGCTGCTGTTATACCAATGATCGGGTAAAGGATGTATAAGAAATTCGCATACTCGGTATAAAAATCTTCAGTAAGAAAGTGCTGAATAGCATGTACAGATTCTTTGAGTATAACCGCTGCCAATCCAGAAATGACACCAATAATTCCGCTGAGAATCAGGATAAAATTTTGGTTGCTCATATGCCGTAGCCTCCAAATGAGCAGCTTGGTTATGAAATCTGATTTAGCCAAAAGTAATTGGGTATAAGAAAAGGTTCAATTCTAAATTACTCAAGATCAATCCAAATAGAAATTTTTGAATCATTGATTTGGTAATTTTTCATCCAATGCAAGTGTGCATTTCAAAATTAAATTAACCGCATTGACATAAAAATCGGGATTAATGTTTTCAAATGAATCACCCGGCCGATGATAATCCTCATGATCTTCAACTCCAAAATAGATGTGTTTTATTTTTTGATCAAAAAACGGCCCATGATCGGAAGACTGTGTCCAGTTATCTTTTCCCGTGTCAGGTAAGTCATGTCCAAATTTCAAAGTTGGCTTCATGCCTACCGCGGCATTAGTCAAAATGGCCTTTAACTCTGGATGATAATAAGTTCCAGAGGCATATAATTCGCCGTTTTCATTACGACTAATCATGTCCATATTAATATTGAGGAGAATATTCTCGAGAGGAAATGGAAAATCCTTTAGCAATGCCTTTGCACCCTGAAGGCCAAGTTCCTCACCATCCAATGCAGCAAACATAATCGGGTGCTGGGGTTGGTTTTTAGAAAAATATGCTGCTAACGCGATTAGTGCTGCAGTTCCTGAAGCATTATCATCGGCACCATTATAAATGGAATCTCCTTTGGAATCTTTTCTCCCGATTCCTATATGATCATAATGTGCTGTGATAACTATAATTTTTCTGGAATCCAGTCCCGGCAGAAAGCCAACTACATTAGCAGCACGCTCATATGTTTTCCCTTCGCGGCTACTCTCAAAAGTGAAATGTTGGAGGAAATCGTTGTAATGAGTTTTTAAACCCATGCTTTCAAATTTCGACTGGATATGTTTTCGTGCTTTTAAGTTTCCTTCGCTTAGTGTTTTCCTGCCTTTTAATTCATCAGCAGAAAGAAATTTAAGATCGGATAAGAGTGAGTTGCTTTCTATTTTTTGACAAAATCCTACCGAAGTAATAAAAAAGAGAAGGAGACTTACTAGTGATTTGCTTGAACTTATCATCTCGGATAGTATTTTGCGTTTGTATATTGGTAAATTTAGTAAGCCCTGTCAAACTACGTTCTGAATTGATGAAATTTATAAGTACTTTATTTTTATTCTTTATTTTATTTTCAACAAGCCTAGCTCAGGGAACACTTCCAGAGTCTTTTTTTAATGGCAAATCTGTAGTCTTGGTATCTGCAGATCCTGGAGCAAGACCAAGTATGACTTGGAGGCAAATTGCTGATAGCGTTCATACAAGTTTGGTCAAGGCTGGAGCAGATCCAGTTGCCTATTTTGAAATGGAACAAGTCACCGTTTCGGAAGAAATTCAGGCGGATTATGCAAAAGCATTTAGTGCTCGCCAAATCAAGAATATCATTTTGGTAACGAGACAAAAAAATCAAATGAGTATTCACACAGGCCCTTTTACAAATGATGGAAAAATTATTCCTTCTACAGCGCTGTTTGGAAGAGTTGGGCAGGATTATTCGGAAGCCGGAAGCCAGTTTGCCGCGATTGGAGTAGGAACTAAATCGAAGAATTTACTTGTCTTGGATGTCCCAGAATTCTTGACCATTAGTGCTCAGGAGGCTGCGGCTACCTTGAAATTTTTACCTAGAAATCCATTGAATTTAGATGTTTTCAAACTTGGTATACCCATTGAAGGGTCTTCCGCTCAAACCGGTTTATTGAGTTATTTTAAATATGACAATTACGGTAAATCCCAAGAAACCATTCTTGCAGAGCAAGCAAATCAGAAATCGGGAATTGAGGAAATCCTAAAGCAAGAATATCCTTACCAAGTCGAATGGCTTACAACCGCAAAGACAAACCAGGAATTGATCCGGGATCGAGTTCAGTTTATTTTGATGCGGGTGGAAGGAAGAGAGGCAGATTTGATGCAAAGTATGGGCTTGGAAGTAAACCCTTCAAATGCTTCTTCTCGAACCGTCGTAAAGTATTACATCAAATTATTGGTACGGGATGAATTGTATATTGGAACAGAATGGGATGCAGATCCAGACTGGAGAATTGCACTTCGAAAATTCCTAGTGAACATAAAAAAATAGACCTTCATACTGAAGGTCTACCGTTACTTGGGGTTTTGGGTGATTGAAGCAACTATTATTTCAACTTTTGATCTGTTAAAACTTATTTCTAAGCTTCCTGCTAAAATAGAAAATTTCTTTTGAATAATTCATCTAAATCAAAATAATATTCTACGAAACTCATCTTATAATTTTTTTTTATAGATGTCATTAACTTAAGTAAAGTTTTTCGTTCAAAAATGGGATTAAAGCCAAAATAATCGCTTGATGATAGTACCGCTCTCGATCCAATACACCTTGTGTCAATAATCCAACCGAGCCACCAGATTGCTTAGAATTTTCCTTTGTAAAGAACTGATCGTCAGCATGTCCGAGTTCCATTCCTCCACGAACAAGCTTTGCCACTCCCTCAGGAATATAGAAAGTGCCGGTTTTGGCTTTTCCACTTAAGCCATTTTTGTTTTCGACATAAATCCAAGCAAAAGCACACATTCCCAAATCATCTTCTGAAATTCCACCTTCAATTCCAACCCAGTAATCTGCCTCAGGGAAAATCGATTTAGAATTTAAAGCTCTATTTTTTGCCCCTTTAAAAGTTTCCTGATCTCCTTTTGGCTGATCAGATACCAAGGAACTCGCATTGATGCCGTTTACTAAAAAGTTTTGTTTAAAAACTTCCGTAAATGCACTTTCTGTGCAAGCTATTTTTACAGGATTTTTACTTCCAACAATGATAAGTGGCTTATCGGCTGCCGCTGCTTGAAAATTTTGTCTTTTTGGAAAATTCATAGGTGTTGGTCCAAGCGTACTGCTTAGGCCATGTTGGTAAATATTTGGTTGACATCGTCATCTTCTTCCATTTTCTCGATCATTTTGTTGATGATCTCTTCCTGCTCTTCCGTTAGTTCGGTTAAGGTAGTTGGGAATCGTTGAAAATCTGCACTTACGATTTCGATGCTTTTTTCCTCCAATGCTTTTTGCATGGTTCCAAAATCTTCAAATTCAGTGTAAACGTAAATTTCACCTTCATTTTCATCAATATCGACTAAGCCAAAGTCAATTAATTCAAATTCTAATTCTTCGAGATCGAAAGCACCTTTTTCAAATCTGAAAACTGCTTTACGATCAAACATAAAACTCACCGAGCCTGAGGTCCCTAATGATCCTCCAGCTTTTGAAAAATAGCTTCTGATATTAGCAACAGTTCGGTTGATATTGTCTGTGGAGGTTTCTACAATTACAGCGATTCCAAAGGGGCCATAACCTTCATAAACCATTTCTTCGAAATCCTTCTCATCCTTGTTCGAAGCCCTTTTGATGGCCGCTTCGATTCTATCCTTGGGCATTTGAGCACCCTTGGCATTTTGCATGATGGTTCGAAGGCGGGGATTGGAGGCTGGATCCGGGCCGCCGGATTTAACTGCCATCACGATTTCCTTACCCAGGCGGGTAAAGACTTTGGACATTTTGTCCCATCTTTTGAATTTACGCTCCTTTCGGAATTCAAATGCTCTTCCCATGCGTCTCTTTATTTTTGCTTGGTAAAAATAGTAAATCTTTTCATTTGGGCGGAAATGCTTCCTCTGTTGCGAAATATTTTGTCTTATCGCTGTCTCTTTGGATGAATCAGCGGGGCGAATTGCTGGTTGTGGAAAATTTCAACCATCTTTTTCTAAGATTTTTCGTTTAATTTTTCATACTCATTACCCTATGAATTCTCCAAAAAATCACCCTATTCCAAATATTCCTGCTTCTAAATTTCCAAAAGTAGTCATTGTGGGTGCTGGATTCGCTGGACTTAAGCTTGCAAGAAAATTAATCAAAAAGAATTTCCAGGTAATTCTGCTTGACAAGAATAATTACCATCAATTTCAACCCCTTTTTTATCAGGTAGCTACAGCTGGACTTGAGGCAAGCGCTATTTCATTTCCCCTACGAAAGATTTTTCATAATACTAACAATGTGACTTTTCGAATGGCTGAAGTAGCCAGCGTTGATTCTGTTTCTAAGAAACTTTTCACAAGCGAAGGTTATGTGGATTATGATTATTTAGTCTTAGCGATGGGTGCAGACACCAATTACTTTGGGAATAAGAATATTGAATACTTCGCCACACCAATGAAAACTGTTTCTGAGGCCCTTTACATCAGAAATAAAATCATCTCAAATTACGAACGTGCCATCAATATCGAACGACCAGAAAATCGCAAGCATTTGATGAATGTAGTAATCGTAGGCGGTGGGCCAACTGGAGTAGAACTCGCTGGTGCGATTGCAGAATTGCGGAATAATGTCCTTCCAAAGGATTATCCGCAACTCAATTTTCATAATATGAAGGTAGTCCTTATTGAAGCGGGGCCGGTCCTTTTGGGACCAATGTCAAAGGAATCCCAATCTCATGCACTCAAGTATTTAGAAGGGCTGGGTGTTGAAGTGATGCTCAGTACTCTTGTCAAGGATTATAATGGGCAAATCGTGACGTTGGAAGGGGATGTTTTTTTGGAAACTCAAACGTTGCTGTGGGCGGCCGGTATCAAACCAAATTTGATCGAGGGCTTTGAACAAGCTCATTATGCCCCAAACGGAAGATTGCTCGTCAATGAATTTTCTGAAGTGAAAGGGAACAATGGTATTTTTGCGATAGGAGATATTAGCTTAATGACCAATGAAAAATATCCAAAAGGTCATCCTCAAGTCGCTCAAGTTGCTCTCCAACAAGCGGTGACACTTTCCCATAACTTAATTCACCGTGAAAAAAGCCAGGAGCAGCATGCTTTCCAATACAAGGATCTTGGCTCTATGGCGACTGTAGGCCGAAAGCTTGCAGTAGTTGACTTGCCATTTATTAAGTTTCAAGGGTTATTTGCCTGGCTAACATGGCTTTTTGTGCATCTAATGGCCATTTTAGGAGTCAAAAATCGCCTGTTTGTTTTTATTAATTGGTCCTGGAATTATTTAAGTTTTGATCCTAGTCTTCGCTTATTGATCAAGCCCAAATACGTACGGGAAAGTGAACGAAAAGAACTCATTGAAGAGAAATAGCATAAGGATCGCTATCTCTAAGTTGAGGTGATAAGCGCTTACTAACCAATTAACTCCAATTAACATTTCAAATCTTTTTGCTGGTTAAACCCCTCGGCATTCTTCATGTCTAAAGTGCATAACAAACCAATTAAAACATGAAAAAATGGATTTTAACTTCCGGATTGGTCCTTATGATCGGACTAAGCAGCTTCGCACAACAAAGAGGAGGGGAACGACCTACTCCTGAGCAGCGAGCAACTCGAATGACCGATAAAATGGCAGAAGAGCTAAAGCTTTCAGATGACCAGAAAAAGCAAATTCTTGCAATTAATCTCGAGAATGCAAAAAAAAGAGAGCAAGACATGGAGCTTAGAGAAAAAGAAAACGAGGCAAGAAAAGCCGATATGGAAGCAAAAAAAGCGGAAATGAAAAAACAAGAGGATTCGATCAAAGCCATCTTGACAGAAGAACAGCGGACCAAATGGGAGGAGATTAAACTCAGTTCCAAAGATCGGGGTCACCGGCCAGGCGGACAAATTGAAGATCGGGAGCAGTACCGAAAGCGAAAAGGCGGAGGATCAAATTAATTTTTAACCACAAAAAACACCCTCGAAGTTTGATTTGAGGGTGTTTTTGTTTTTAGTAGTTCCTGAGTTTCTTTACGCTCTAGGTTAGCTCCGTTGGTGAATTCCTTCTTCTACATGGAAAAAGGATTCGTCTTTTTGAGGGAGACTAGATGTTCCCATCAAGTATTCGTCCACTTTGACAGCTGTTTCCCTACCCTCAGATATGGCCCAAACCACCAAAGATTGACCGCGACGCATATCCCCTGCAAGGAATACTTTTGAATTGGTACTTTGATAGTTTTTAGATTTTGGAAGTGAGTTTTCCATTAGTTCTGCTCCGAATGCCTCCAAGAGTCCATTTTGGGCAGGCCCTGTATATCCAATGGCGATAAATGCCAAATCACATGGTACAATTCGCTCGGTACCTGGAATTTCTTCAAAACCCATTCGACCTCCTTTATCTACCCAAACCAAATCGACCAATTTCAAGCCTGTTACTTCTCCAGCATCGTTTCCGATAAATTCTTTGGTCAAAATTGAAAAGATTCGCGCAACCCCTTCTTCATGGGAGCTGGAAGTTTTCAAAGTCATCGGCCACTCTGGCCAAGGATTAAGGGTGTTTCGTTGTTGTGGGGGCTTTGGCAAAAGTTCCAATTGGGTAATCGAAGCAGCGCCATGTCTGTTCGAGGTGCCAATACAATCACTTCCTGTATCTCCTCCACCGATTACAATTACATTTTTATTGTGAGCAGAAATCGGATTTTTATCAATTTCGCCACCAATTACCTGATTTTGTTTCCCGAGGAATTCCATCGCAAAATGAACTCCTTTTAAATCATCACCTTTGATCTGTAAAGCTCGTGGCTGAGCAGCACCAGTAGAAAGTACTACTGCATCAAAATTCCGAAGAATATGTTCAGCCTTTATTTTTGAACCGATTTCTGTGTCACAGGTGAAAATGACCCCCTCTTGAACCATCAGTTCAATTCTTCGGTCAATTACCCATTTTTCTAATTTGAAATCAGGAATCCCATACCGAAGTAATCCTCCCGGCTTCGAATCCTTCTCGAAAACCGTCACTTCATGACCTGCCTGATTCAATTGGTCTGCTGCTGCCAATCCAGCCGGACCAGATCCAATTACTGCGATAGATTTACCCGTTCTGCTTTTAGGCGGATTGGCTTTAATCAGTCCAAGTTCATAAGCTTTTTCGGCAATATTTTTTTCAATGAGTTCGATTGCCACGGGATCTTTATTGATTCCCAATACACAACTGGCTTCACAAGGTGCTGGGCAAATCCTTCCAGTAAATTCTGGAAAATTATTAGTGCTACGTAAAATTGTAATTGCCTCTTCCCATGATTTGTTATAAACCGCATCATTAAATTCAGGAATCACATTTCCCAAAGGGCAACCATTGTGACAAAATGGAACACCGCAATCCATGCATCGAGCTGCCTGATGATTTAATTTTTCATCAGAAAACGGCTCATATATTTCCTTGTAATCTCCAATCCGCTCTTTTGGATCACGAGAAACAGGTGTTTCTCTTTTAAATTGAATAAATCCTTCTTTCGCTCCCATCTTACACTAATGTTTTACTTTGTTCTAATGCTCTTTTTTGCAATACAGCCTTGTAGTCTCTTGGGATCACTTTAATGAATTTTCCCTTTGATTGATCCCAGTTTTCAAGGAACTGACTGGCCAAACCTGAGCGAGTCAATTTTACGTGTCGTTTGAGATATGATTTTATGGTTTGGAAATCTTCCTCTTGCAATGGATCAATATCCACCAATTCAGGATTGATTTCGGTAATGTAATCATTGAGGATGTAGGCTATTCCTCCACTCATTCCCGCGGCAAAATTTCTTCCGATTTCTCCCAGATTTATTACTAAGCCTCCTGTCATGTACTCACAGCCATGATCACCAATTCCTTCGATGACGGCTTTGACCCCAGAGTTTCGAACACAGAATCTTTCCCCGCCTTTTCCATTAATATAAGCTTCCCCTGAAGTAGCTCCGTAGAATGCAACGTTACCAATGATGATGTTTTCCTCAGGTACAAAGCGTGAATTTCTACTTGGATAGATAATGAGTTTACCCCCAGAAAGTCCTTTTCCAAAGTAATCATTTGCTTCCCCTTCTAGTTCGAAATTGACTCCTTTGGCTAGGAAACCTCCAAATGTCTGCCCGGCAGATCCATGGAATTTAAAGTGAACGGTATCTTCCGGCAGACCGGTACTGCCATATATTTTTGAAATCTCGTTGGAAAGCATCGCCCCAACCGTACGGTCTGTATTTTTAATTTGGAAATTCCCACCGCTGGCCATTGCTTGCTCCAAGGAAGGATGCGCAGCTTTGATCAACTGTCGATCCAAGACATTCTTCAAGTCAAACTCCTGATCGATTTGCTTATAGATTCCAACATGATCAGGAACCTCCACCTTGTGGAAAATTGGACTTAAATCAACTTTATCCCATTTCCAATGGTTCAAGTGTCCGGTAGATTGCAGGACATGACTTTGTCCCACCATTTCATCAATCGTACGGAACCCAAGTGATGCCATTATTTCTCTTAAATCCTGAACTAGGAAATAGAAATAATTAACCACATGATCAGGATCACCGGTGAATAACTTACGGAGCTCCTCGTTCTGAGTAGCAATTCCAACAGGACAAGTGTTCAAGTGGCACTTTCGCATCATGATACAGCCTTCTACTACTAGTGCTGCCGTAGAAATCCCCCACTCCTCTGCCCCGAGTAAAGTAGCAATAGCAAGGTCTCGTCCGGTCCGAAGTTGGCCATCTGTCTGAAGTGTCACACGGCTTCGGAGGTTGTTTTTAACCAAAGTCTGCTGTGCTTCTGAAAGCCCAAGCTCCCATGGAAGACCCGCGTGTCGGATCGAGCTGAGTGGTGATGCGCCAGTTCCTCCATCTGCTCCTGAGATCAAAATTACGTCTGCCATTGCCTTGGCTACCCCAGCGGCCACAGTACCTACCCCAGCCTGAGACACTAATTTCACATTGATCCTCGCCTTTCTATTTGCATTTTTAAGGTCAAAAATCAGCTGTGCTAAATCTTCAATTGAATAAATGTCGTGATGTGGTGGAGGAGAAATTAAGCCTACTCCGGGAGTAGAATGCCTTACTCGGCCGATCCAATCGTCTACCTTATGACCAGGAAGTTGTCCTCCCTCACCAGGCTTAGCCCCTTGGGCCATTTTTATTTGGAGTTCAGCCGCATTTGTTAAATAGTTGCTGGTCACTCCGAATCGACCTGAAGCAACTTGCTTGATAGCGGATCGCTCCCAATCTCCATTTTCCTTTCGTTCAAATCGAATTTCATCTTCTCCCCCTTCGCCGGAGTTACTCTTAGCACCAATTCGATTCATAGCGATTGCTAAAGTCGAATGGGCTTCATGGGAAATTGACCCAAATGACATCGCTCCAGTCGCAAATCTCCTCATGATTTCAGAAGCTGGTTCTACTTCCTCAATTGGAACAGAAATACGTTTTTTGAATTCAAATAATCCTCGAAGTGTTAGCGCTTCCCTACTTTGGTCATTGATTTTGGCCGCAAATTTCTTGTATAGAGCATAATCATTCAATCGAGTTGACTTTTGGAGTAAATGAATTGTCTCCGGATTGAATAAGTGTTTTTCTCCTCTACGTTTCCATTGATAAACTCCACCTGTTTCTAAATTAGGAGAGTTGATCTGGTAGGCAGCACGATGTCGTATCAAAACTTCTTCAGCTAGTTCATCGAAGGAAATACCTGAAATTCTTGAGATAGTACCTTTGAAACAGCGATCTATTACCTCTGGACCTAATCCCAGCGCTTCAAAGATTTGAGCGCCTTGGTAGGACTGAAGGGTACTGATTCCCATTTTAGAAAGCACCTTCAAGAGACCTTTTCCAATCGCCGTTTGGTAATTGTAGAAAAGCTTTTTCTGGTCTTTTATTTCTGGGAATTGTCCATTTTCCCACATTTCTAATAAGGACTCTAAAGCCAAATAGGGGTTGATGGCGGATACGCCATAGCCGATGGCAGTGGCAAAATGATGCGTTTCCCGAATATCGCCGGACTCCAAAACTAAACCAGCGCTAGTCCTGATTTTTTTCTTTACCAAGTGATGATGCACTGCACCAATTGCCAGTAGAGATGGGATTGGAGCAAATTCCTCGTTACTATTTCGATCAGAAATAATCAAAATGTTTTTACCCTCGTTGATTGCCTTTTCGGCTTCATCACAAAGTAAATCCAAAGCCTCTAGCAACCTTCCCGGCTGATGATCTGCTTTAAAATGGCTGTTTAAAGTCTTGCATCGATATCCCTGACCTTCCATGTTTTTGATCTTTTCCAAGCTCTCATTTAAAAGAACTGGTTGAGAAATATGGATTTGACGGGTATGCTTGGGACTTTCTTCTAATATGTTTTGTCCATTCCCTAATCGGGTAAATAAGGACATCACCATCCGCTCACGTATCGGATCAATCGGGGGATTACTTACTTGAGCAAATAGTTGCTTGAAATAGTTTGAGATATGCTGACTTTGCTTAGAAAGCACTGCAAGCGGTGTATCTGCTCCCATGGATCCTATGGCCTCGTAGCCAGTACCACCCATTGGAGCCAAGATCACTTTAAGCTCTTCGGAAGTATAACCAAATACTGTTTGGCATTTCTTGATGTTTTCGGTAGAGTAAGGATGAGAGAGTGTCTCGGGATCATCTTCTAATCGAAGTTTGATTCGTTGATCATTTACCCATTGCTCATAAGGCTGCTTCTTACAAATCTCGCTTTTGACTTCTTCATCAAAAAGAACTCTCCCCTTCTCCAAATCTGCCCAAAGCATTCGCCCAGGACTAATTCGACCTTTTTGTTCGATTGTCGCCTCGCGAATAGGCAGGGCACCTGCTTCTGAAGAAAGGATTAAGCGCTTATCCTTCGTTATGAAATAACGAAGCGGTCGCAACCCGTTTCGATCCAGAGTCGCTCCTACAGATTTGCCATCGGTAAATAATAATGCAGCAGGACCATCCCATGGCTCTACAAGTGAAGCATGAAATTTATAAAATGCTTTTCGGTCTCGATCCATTACCTCATTGTCCTGCCAAGCTTCAGGCACGAGCATCATCATAGCATGTGGAAGACTTCGACCACTAAGCGAAAGAAGCTCTGCCATAGCATCCAAATTCGCAGAATCCGAATTCATTTTATTGGTGATTGGCATGAGCATTTCAAGCTCGTCATCAGAGAAAAACTTTGATTTCATCAAGTTTTCCTTCGATTTCATTTTATTCAAATTGCCTCGAATCGTATTGATTTCTCCATTGTGAGAAAGGCAACGGAAAGGCTGCGCTAATCTCCAATTAGGGAAAGTGTTAGTAGAAAATCGAGAGTGAATAATCGCAAAAGCAGATTCTATTTTAGGATTTTGCAAATCCTTAAAGAATGGCAAAACCTGATCTGTTCGTAGCTGGCCCTTATAAATAAGTGTTTGACTACTTAAGCTGGCAAAATAAAAGGCATGGTTGACTCCCGGGATTTTCGTGTTGATCTCTGAGGAAGAATAATTCCGAAGAATGTAAAGTTTTCTTTCTAGATCAATTCCCGTCAAGCCTTTTTTATGCTTCACAAAAAGTTGCTCAATATTTGGCATTACTTCTAATGCACCAGAGCCAGGAATGGTCTCATCAACTGGGACCGTACGGTATCCAATTAATTCAAAATCCAGTTTATCTATGATTTCATTTAGGAGCTCCTTTGACTTTTTAAAAAGCTGTTTGTTTTTTGGGAAAAAGGTCATTCCTACTCCATAAGAACCAGCCTCAGGAAGGCTAACCTCTGTTCGAGCGGTGATGTCTTTAAGGAACTGATGAGGAACTTGAATTAAGATACCGGCGCCATCTCCGGTTTTAGGATCAGATCCACGTCCGCCTCGATGCTCCATATTACTGAGCATATAAAGGGCATCACTGATGGTCTCATGAGACGGTTCTGCACTTAAATCGACAACTGCACCAATACCGCAGGAGTCGTGTTCAAACTCCGATCGATACAAACCTTCTTGCATTAGTATAGAATTTAATAGGTTTAAAATTTCCAAAAATTACAAAAAAAAATTATCCTATTAAAATTATTGCAATGAAACAGCCTTATTGATGCGGTATTAGTTATTAGAATTCAGTTTTTTAATTTTTCCGTAAATTGAGAAGAAGGTAAATTTTTATGCCTTATCTCAGGAATTTTAAGGTTTTCAAGAATAGTGAGGGTTTTAAATTGAAATATTCTCAAAGAATTTCCGCAGAAAAAGACAGATTCGGGAGTAAAATTTTTTTTAAATTTTATTTTCCCACAGGATAAAAACCCTGCAGTTTGAGTTAGTCAATGCCCGGAATTAAAAATAAAATTTGGCCTAAGGGAAGTCTTACAAAAAAATATTAATCCGTATAAGGATTGATTTGCTCCTTATTTCCTGAGTTCAGGTGCACTTTGACTTTTTTAATTCTGCGAGAATCTACCGCCAAAACAGTGAATTCAAACTCCTCAAAAACAATTTTCGCCCCATTTTTTGGCAATTTGGAATTGATCTCAAGTAAAAGCCCACCTAAGGATTCGCTTTCCCCTTTCACCTCGTCGAAAAGCTGAATATCGAGTTCTAGCTTTTTGCAGAAATCATTTAAGGAGATCTTTCCTTCGAATATATAGGTGCTAGGATCTATTTCTTGGAAGAAGATATCATCCCGATCGTCAAACTCATCATTGATTTCACCGATAATTTCCTCAATTAAGTCTTCCAATGTTACCAATCCTGAAGTGCCGCCGTATTCATCGACTACGATAGCCATGTGAACACGCTTTTGTTGAAAGTCTTTTAATAAGGTGTCAACTTTTTTATTTTCAGGAACAAAAAAACTTTTTCGGATCAAATCCTTCCAAGGAAAATCTTCGTCCTTTTCTATGAAAGGCAGTAAATCCTTGATGTAAAGAATTCCCAAAATATTGTCAATGGTCTCCTCATAAACTGGTATTCGGGAATACCCACTTTTATTGATTCGATCCATTAATTCATGGAAGTCAATTTCGACGTCAATGGCAGTAATGTCCATTCTACTCCGCATGACTTGCTTTACGGTTAGCGTCCCAAAATTTACAATTCCTCTAAGAATATCCTTCTCCTCGGATGGAGTGTCTTCTGTAGTAAGCTCGAGTGCTTGATTCAACTCATTTACAGATAACGAATAGCCCTTTTTCTCTATTCTTCGCTCCAACAAATCACTGAAGGTCATCAGGAAAAAAGAAACAGGTTTGAGGAGAGTTGAAAAAAAGGAAATTGAAGGAGCCATAATTAGGCTAAACTCTTTTCGAGCCTTATTGGCGTAAACCTTCGGAACGATCTCTCCAAAGAATACAATGGCAAAAGTCACCCCGATAGTTTGAACTAGAATAATGACAATCCCCGTGGCGTTTGTTCCAAATATGGACCAAGCTACAAAAGTAGTCAAGGTGACAATCCCAATATTGATCATATTATTGAGAATGAGAATTGTGCTAAGAAGCTTCTTTGGTGAATCTATTAGTGTAATGACCTTTTTGCTATTTGGGCTAGAAGAATCTTCGAGCTCTTCTAAATCTTCATTGGAGAGTGAGAAAAAAGCAACTTCAGAACCTGAAACAAGGGCAGACCCAATCAGAAGTAAGATAAAAATCAAGCCATTCAATACCAGATAGCTTGTAGAAGGTGTGCTAATCTGCGAAAGAAAATAAAGACTCGGGTAGGGATCGTCCATGAATAAACCAAAATGGTTAGTGCAAAATTAAAAAAATCCCCTGAAAACAAATTCAGGGGATAGAATATTAAAACGGAAGATCGTCATCTGCTCCATCTTCTTCCATTACAGGAGGATTGGAAGATGGGGCTGAGGCAGTTGCTTTTGGAGGAGCATTATGCGTTTGTGGGCTTGATTGACCCATTGGACTTCCTTCAGGTTTACCACCCAGCATCGTAAAGCTAAGTACCCTGATTTTCATTTTTTTCCGATTTTGCCCTTGCTCATCGGTCCACTTATCAGACTTAATTTTGCCTTCGACGTAGATTTGGCTTCCTTTTTTAAGGTATTGCTCTGCTATTTTTGCTTGCTGACCCCAAAGTTCTAAATCATGCCATTCCGTTTGTTCAACTCGATTTCCACTCCTGTCTTTATATGCTTCTGTTGTAGCCAAACTTAAATTTGCGACTACATTATCTCCTTCTAAGTATTTAACTTCTGGATCTGCACCGAGATTTCCTACAAGGATTACTTTATTAACTCCTGCCATTTTCTTTCTATTGTTTGTATTCAAAAATTACATGATGAAGGTACTCAAATCTCCGCATCGTTCAAAAAGTTTACGATTAACTTTGGCTTAGCCAGCTGATCAATTTTTTCATCTTCGACTAATAGATAGCCTTGATTTTCACACCATTCAGCCAGTTGGGGGTAATTTTTTTCAGGAACTTCCACTTTTGAGAAATGTACGTTTAGCTTTTGATGCGACAGAATATGTCTGTATTTCTTTGGGAATAGATGGATGGATTCATTGATTGGGAGTTCAAATTTTGAGCTTTTTGACTCCTCATTTGCCTCGAAGGAAGGGAAATCATGTAGTCCTTCCCATATATCACCAGCTGTTCTTTTATTCCAAACCCAATTTTTTCCACACCTGATGACGTAATAATGCATGTTTCGCTCACGGACCTTGGTTTTATTTATTTTAACAGGAAGTGAATTGACTAATCCTTGCTTGAATGCAAAACAAGTTTGTTGAATTGGGCAAATGTCACAACTTGGGTTTTTTGGCATACATAAACGTGCTCCAAAATCCATCATTGCCTGATTAAAGCTAGCTGGGTCATCTTTTGGGATGATGGTATTGGCCAGTGCTTCAAATTCTTTTTTTCCTTTGCCGCTTGCAATATCAGTTTCTATCCCAAAATATCGCGCTAACACTCGGAATACGTTGCCATCTACAACTGCTTGAACTTCGTCAAAAGCGAAACTAGAAATCGCCGCAGCAGTGTAGGATCCTACACCTTTTAGCGTTAATAAGGAATTAAAAGTATTGGGAAAATTACCGCCCAGCTCAAACCAGATCACTTTAGCGCAAGCGTGAAGGTTTCTGGCCCTACTATAATAACCTAATCCTTGCCAAAGTCTCAAAACTTCTTCCTCTGGGGCCATGGCTAAATCTTTCACCGTCGGATAGGCACTTACAAATGCATTATAATAAGGTAATCCTTGAGCAACTCTAGTTTGCTGTAAAATGATCTCAGAGAGCCAAATTTTGTACGGATTCTTGGTTTTTCTCCAGGGCAAATCTCTTGGATTAGCTTTATACCAGCTAATTATTTGATGAGAAAAGAGTTGATAATCAGTAGGATTAAGGGCCATTGGCGAATAAAATTAATAATACAAACCAAGCTAATTTTTTTGAATTTGTTTTTTAATTGCGATGGTTCTTGTACATTTGCAGTCCCAAAAACACTTGGTTAATAGGTTGTTAAGCTTATTTCATAATTCTAAAATAAAATCACAGTGACAAAAGCAGAAGTAATCACCAAGATTTCAGACAAAACCGGAATCCAGAAAGATGATGTGACACAGACAGTTGAGGCGTTCTTCAAAGTAGTGAAGGAGTCAATGGCTGACGGAGACAACATTTATGTGAGAGGTTTTGGTAGCTTCATCAACAAGAAGAGAGCTAAGAAAATCGCCAGAAACATTTCAAAAAATACTGCAATCGTAATCGACGAGCATTACATTCCAGCATTTAAGCCGTCTAAGGTTTTCATTGAGAAAATCAAAAGCAGCAAAAAGATTAAAGAACTAGCTCCTCAGGACTAAGCCTGGAGCGGATTTGACATGAAAAGATCTCAGCTCATTCTAGTGGTAATCGGGATCGTCGCAATCGTAGGATTGTACGCGCTTCCCAAAGTGGTGGTAGATAATGAGTCAAAAGGAGCAGAAATTTCTCAAGGAAATTCTGATTCAACAGCTCAAAGCGCTGCCCCAACTGCGATGCATGAGGCTGAGATCTCTCTTGAACAAGCGGAGGAGATTGCATCTTTAAAGCTTAAGATTGACCAAAACACCTCCAAGCAGGACTTTATTTCTGCTTCAGAGCGATTAGGAGAAATCTATAGGAGTTTGTCAAAATTTGATAGTGCTGGATATTTTCTAAGTTTGGCAGCCGAAAGCTACCCAGCGTTAGAGTTATCCGAAAATGCCGGGAATGCCTTTTATGAGGCTTTTGGTTTTGCCTTAGATACTGATAAAGTAACTTATACCGCAGATCAAACTCGGAAATACTTAGGACAGGTGTTGGAAAAAGATCCAACCCGATTAGATTTGAAAACAAAAATAGCGATGACCTATGTGTCCTCGTCCAATCCAATGCAAGGAATCACAATGCTGAGAGAAGTCTTGGCAGAAGATCCTACCAATGAAGATGGACTGTTCAACATGGGAATCCTATCGATGCAATCCGGCCAATATAAGCGAGCCACAGAGCGATTTGAAGAGTTGATTCAATATCATCCCGACAATCTCCAAGGTCAGTTTTATTTGGGCGTAAGCTATTTCGAAGCAGATCAAAAGAATAAAGCAAAAGCTCAGTTTGAGAAAGTAAAAGAAATGACCCAGGATGAAATGATTCTTGGAAGTATCCAAAGCTATCTCGACAAGCTATAAATTAGTATATCACATCTAAATCCAAAGACTATGCCTTGCGGAAAGAAAAGAAAAAGACATAAGATCGCTACGCACAAGCGTAAGAAAAGACTAAGAAAAAACAGACATAAGAAGAAGTAATCCACTTCTTCTTATTCTCATTTTAGTACAACGTTCATTTACATTATTATTAAGAGACTTTGAGTACGGAATTGTTAATCGATTCTGCTCAGAATGGAAGTCGCATTGCCCTCCTTCAAGATAAAAGTTTGATTGAGTTGCATTCCGAAGGGATGGACAACCAGTTCAAAGTTGGAGATATTTACCTCGGTACGGTCAAAAAAATCGTCAATGGGCTTAATGCCGCATTTATTGACGTTGGATATGAGAAGGATGCATTCCTTCATTACCAAGACCTGGGGCCAAATTTCAACAGCTTGACTAAGTTCACCAAGCAAGTTCGCAACAACAATTACAGCAATTACATGCTGAAGGGTTTCGTAAACGAACCTGAAATCGAAAAGATTGGAAAAATTTCCAATCCACTTTCCAAAAACCAGCAAATACTGGTTCAGGTCGTCAAAGAACCCATATCTACTAAAGGACCTCGACTATCCTGTGAGCTCTCTCTACCTGGTCGCTACCTCGTACTTGTCCCTTTTTCAGACTCAGTCAATGTGTCTAAAAAGATTCGAAGTGGAGAGGAACGCAAGCGCCTTTTAAGACTCATCAACTCGATCAAACCCGCCAACTTCGGAGTAATCATCCGGACAGTAGCTGAAGGTCAATCCGTCACAGAATTGGATAAAGATCTTCGAAATCTTCTCACAAATTGGGAAGAGGGAATGGGAAAATTGCTGAAGGCGAAAAGTCGTGATAAGATCATTGGAGAGATGAGTATGGCCTCCTCACTTGTGAGAGACCTACTTAATGAATCATTCGATGCAATCACTGTAGAAGAAGAATCCACTTACGATCAGATCAAATCCTACATCAGGACCATAGCCCCTGAAAAAGAAAAAATTGTCAAGCTTTACAACGGTAAAGCCAAGTTATTTGAAAGTTTTGGAATAGAAAAGCAGATCAAAAGCCTGTTTGGACAGACGGTCAGCCTCCCTCAAGGAGGATATGTGATCATCGAGCACACCGAAGCACTTCACGTCATCGACGTGAATAGTGGAAATAAATCCAATCAGGAAAGCGACCAAGAATCAACAGCGTTGAAAACAAACTTGGTAGCTGTAAAAGAAATTGCCAGACAACTTCGCCTCCGAGATATGGGAGGCATCATCGTGGTCGACTTCATTGATATGAGGCGGGCCGAAAATAAAAAAGTCATTTTTGAAGCGATGAATTCAGAAATGAAGTCTGACAGATCCAAACACACTGTTTTGCCATTGAGTAAATTTGGACTCATGCAAATCACCCGTCAGCGTGTACGTCCTGAGGTCAATATTGTGACCAAGGAGACTTGCCCGTCTTGTAACGGTACCGGCAAAATTCAAGCTTCCATTTTGGTAGCTGATAAGTTGGAAAAAGATCTGGAGCATATGGCTACTATCCAAAATGTGGACAAAATCCAAATTGGGCTGCATCCCTATCTGCACGCTTACTTTACTACAGGCATGATTAGCCAGCGAGTGAAGTGGTTTTTCAAGTATTACAAATGGATTAAACTGATCAAAGATTCTTCCCTACCGGTGACGGAATACAGATTCTTAGATGAATCTGGAGAGGAAATAGAACTAAAAGTAAAAAGCGAGACTGACTAGTCTCGCTTTTTTTTTAAGTATTTACTTCTTCACAAAGGAGAATACGGACCAATCTTCCCTAAGTCGGATCTCAGGCTTATTGTCCATTAAGCTATAAATCAGTAGAAGTTTTTCGATTCTGATCTCGTGGATTCCATTTTCAAGATGTGAGATGTCAATCCCTGATTGATATACTTTTTGCCCGCTGAATGCGAGCCGGTTCTTTGCCCAAGACTTAACCTGAATCAAAGAATCGTCTAAGTAGACCCGATGCAAGTCACCGGAGTTTTTGATTTCTTTCCAACCCAGCGTATCCAAGGAAACCTGAAAATTGGAATTCAAATCATCAATCACCTTATGATCACTTTCATACCGTGCAATTCCCACGCGGAGGTAATTATCTGAAATCTCTTCGGAAGAGATAAACGCCCGAGGCAACCGCTTTTCCGGATCATGCTGGTCCAAATAATGATGGTTTTTAGCAGGCCATTCTTCTTCAAATTCATTGAGCCCACGCTCGCTTTGGAATAAGGAAAAATCGCGAACATCTGAGAGAATGATGGGAGTGGCGAGGATAAATATAAAAACACCATAAAAAAGAGTAAACCATTTGCCAATGTTACTTTGGTAAATCGCAGCAATAGAACTTACAATCGATTCGGCATACCAGGTTTTAATTTTGAATTTAGATTTGACGATCATCAAGCTGGCAAAAATCAACATCGTGCCCATGAAGATTAAGTAAATCACGAAAAAATTCAAGTCAAAATAGGTGTACAAGCCGACTAGAATCCCTAGGTAAATCGTAAAAACCAGAAAAGTAATCACCAGTGAAATAGGATAGGCGAAGGTCATGCTGCAGATTTTTTCTAAGCGCAGCACCATCAAGGAAGGCTTTTGATAATTGTATGTTTGAGCTGCTTTGAATAAGTTTTCATTTACAGCACCTTTTGGAAAGGCATAACTCAACCCCAACAATCCAGTCCAAATAAATCGCAAACCTAGATGGACTACAAAAAATATCTTAAACACACTGACGATCGAAGTAAGGTAAAACACGAGCAGAAGACTGAATGTATATCCGATCCCCAATTCCTGATTTAAGTAAATACAGAACTCATAAATCTTACTTGGGAAGGCAAATAGGAAGGCAAGTGTGATCCCCGATATCAATACCTCAGGTTCCCAACTGTTTCGCTGGAGATTTTCCAGCCAGGTGAGTTGCTCCTGTTTTCGGTCTGTGTCCAGCGTATTTTCTTCCATCATAAGTTAGCCATCAAGCCAGGTTTTAAAATCGTTGGTTTTTTCTCTACTGACTAAGATGTCTTCATCAGCCCAATTACTCAATTTCACTTTTAGTCTGCTATTGGAGTAAGTAAAAATATCTGAAATTGCTGGAAAGGAACAAAGGTATTTTCGATTTAATCTAAAAAACGTCACAGGATTCACCTGGCTTTCTACTTGTTCCAGTGTTTGGTCCAGGACATATTGCTTGCCTTCGATGGTCTGTATAAAAGTGACGCGCTCAGCACTGAAGAAAAAAGATATTTCTTCGATGCTGATACTTTGAATTTTCTCCCCATAACGCACCAAGAATCGAGACTTGTACGAATTGGTTTTTGGAATGAGCATGTCTTTAATAAGTTCAAAATCCAGCGTTGATTTTAGCTGATTAGCTTTGAACTTAGAAACAGCCCGTTCTAATTCTTCCGGATCAACCGGTTTCAGCAGATAGTC
>JAHEBE010000430.1 GCA_024642365.1 Algoriphagus sp. | reverse complement strand
GAAGTTGAAAAATACCTGAATGATCCTTTGGTTTACACTGAACCAATCCCTGCCCGCACAGGGAATGAGCTCCTACTTTTAATGCGTAAAATCCAGAAAAACGGAGCCAATTTTGATCTACCGCTTTTGATCATTCATGGGGCTGCAGATGAATTGACCAATCCAAAAGGATCTGAAATTTTGTATGAAAAGGCTAAATCAAGAGATAAAATTCTAAAAATTTTCCCTGGAGGGTATCATGAATTGATCAATGATTCAGATCAGGAAGAGGTAATGGATGTTATTTTACGTTGGTTTGGGGAGCGGATTTAGGGAAACTAAATTTTGTTACTTTTTTATTTCTGCCAATAGGCCTTCAAAATCTAGTCGCTTGGTAAACATTTGGATACTTCCATCAGGATTCATTGGCCAATCAATTCTGGGACGATCCCAATAGAGTTCTACGCCATTTTCATCTGGATCATCTAGATAAATTGCCTCGGAAACTCCATGATCAGCCGCACCTGTTATAGGGTAATTTGCATCTAAAAGCCGCTTGAATAGCACTGCCAAATCAGCTCTTGTTGGAAGTAATATTGCGGTGTGGAAAAGTCCTGCTGTGTTTTTTGGTGCGGGTTTTCCACCCTTGCTTTGCCAAGTATTTAAACCAATGTGGTGATGATATCCGCCTGCTGAAATAAAAGCAGCATCCTGACCATACATCGTGACAAGCTCAAACCCTAGCAGACCTTGGTAAAAATCAAGGGATTTCTGAAGATCAGATACCTTCAAATGAATATGTCCAATACGAGTAGCAGTTGGGATAGTATAGGGTTCCATAGGATAGAATAGGTTCAATTTTCCATTAGCATGGAAAAATTCTAAAATTTTGAATGATATTCTTCAAACCCTTTCTAATGAATTTTCATTCAATCATCCACCTTAATTTTAAATCTAAATCCCAGGCGCGTAGGGGAACATTAAGCTTTTATAATAAGCCAAATCACCCGTGGGCTGCTCGATATCAGTTGGGAAAGGAAGGTTGGAGAAGGTTTGAAAATAAAGCAAGCATGCATTTCTCCACCAGACAGCCTCTGCTTCTTGTACTGCCAGTAATTGATTGACATGATCCCAGCGCTCTGGATCTACTTTGGATTCAAGTTTCTTCCAACTGGCCTGCATTTCCCGGACAGATTTCACTCCTGAATCATAATGGTAAGCGATTCCATCCCAAAGTATCGTCCCATCTTGAAGTTGGAAATCCCAAGGAACATGATGAAACCAAAGTAAAAATTTCTCAGGGACCTGATGCGGATCTGACCATTCCTCAGCTAAAGCAGGAGCATATTGATTCAAGGCTCCGCTACCATTTGTGGTCCGATCAAAGCCGATTCCCAGGCTGTCTGCGCGATGGTAATAAAGCGAAGTCCAATCCGCTCTTCCTCCAGTCACCCAAGGTCCAGGACCATAGTGATGACTCCTACCCATGATATGATGTAGGCCAAGTGGCGTCATGTAATCCACAGCCATTTCATGAGTTTTAAGCATCATTTGACTTACCACAGCAAGAAATTCGGGATCCGAACCAAAAGTTAATTTGAGCCATTCCTGGGCTATTTCTGAGGAAGATATCGCTGGGTTCCAAGCTTGTTTTCCAAAGGCGTACCAATTTGCCTGACCAAAAAGATGACCGGTCCAATTTCGATCTGTCCCAATATTTGATACTCCTGCCATTAACGTAATTGCTTTAGTGGTTAGGGGAGTTTGGATTACTGAAGATACCGTTGAGTTTTGGTTTGGGGTAAAAGTTTGAGAGTTCAATATTTCTTCCCACATCGGTGCCAGAAAAACCAACTGAGTGGCTTGACCAAGGTATTCTTGAGTGATTTGAAACTCCATTCCAACCTGAGTTTTTTTCATCATCCCAAATAAAGGGTGAAAGGGTTCCCGAGGTTGAAAGTCTATTGCTCCGTTTTTCACCTGCAAGATCACATTGTCTCGGAACTTCCCATCCAGGGGAATAAACTCCAAATTGGCTTGCTTGTGACGGTCCTGATCGATTTCATGTGAATAGACAAATGCCCTCCAGATTAACAGGCCCTCGTGAGGGGCCAAAGCATCAGCAAGCATATTTGCACCATCGGCATGAGTTCGTTTGTATTCATGCGGTCCGGGTTGGCCTTCGGAGTTTGCTTTAACCAAGAATCCTCCAAAATCAGGGATAAAGGAATAGATTTCGTCTGTTTTCTTCTTCCAAAATTCCTTTACACCCGAGTCTAATGGATCCGCGGTCGTTAATCCTCCTATTTCCAAAGGAGCTGAAAATCGGGCCGTCAGAAAAACCTTGATCCCGTAGGGCCGAAACAAATCTGCCAGAACTTTGACTTTTTTCATAAAGTCTGTCGTCAACACATCAGACTTCGCGTTGACATTGGTCAGCGAAACCGCATTAATTCCAAGCGATGCATTTGCTCTTGCATAGGCAATGTACCTAGGGTCTACATATCC
>JAHEBE010000113.1 GCA_024642365.1 Algoriphagus sp. | reverse complement strand
TAGGCCTTGATCCTGATTTGGATAAAATACCAGCGCATTTGCGAGCCGAACCTGATCCGATTTTTTCTTTTTGTAAGGAAATTGTAGAGCAAACGGCAGACTATGCAGTGGCGTATAAACCGAACATCGCATTCTTTGAGGCTTTGGGGCCAAAGGGATGGGAAAGCTTACAAAAAGTGCTGGAAATCATTCCTAAGAATGTTTTCACCATTGCTGATGCGAAGCGTGGAGATATTGGAAATACCTCTAAGCTATATGCGAAGGCGTTTTTTGAAACCATGGACTTTGATTCGATCACTGTGGCGCCCTACATGGGAGCAGATTCAGTTTCGCCATTTTTAGACTTTGAGAATAAGTGGGTCATTTTGCTTGCGCTGACTTCAAATGTTGGTTCTGCTGACTTTCAATTAATCACTGATTCGAATGGAAAACCACTTTACCAGTCAGTTTTGGAGAAAAGTCAAGAATGGGGTAGCCCAGAAAATCTAATGTATGTCGTGGGAGCTACCCGAGGCGAATTGATTGGAGAAGTGCGCAAAGCCGCACCAGAGCATTTCTTTTTAGTTCCTGGAGTTGGAGCGCAAGGAGGAAGTCTATCCGAAGTTGCCAAATACGGTATGAATTCAACTTGCGGGCTTTTAGTAAATTCCAGCCGGGGGATAATCTATGCTTCCTCTGGGAAAGATTTTGGACAAGCTGCTCGAAAAGAGTCCCAGAAACTTCAAGAAGAAATGAAAGGACTTTTGGAAAGGTATCTTTAGTGATATAGAATTCAACTCCGCTTTTTTTATAAATCAAGATTTGAGAATGCCTATGCTTAAATCTTAAGTTTTTATTTTAAATTCCATAAACTTTTAGATTACAATTGTTTATGGTGTTCAGAGAGGATTTTTTGCAACTCGTCTGGAAGTATCAATACTTCGACAAAAAGGAACTTCGCGGCAGCGCTGGGGAGTCCATCAGGATTATTCAAGTAGGATTTCACAACCAAAGCGAAGGCCCAGATTTTCGTGACGCAGTCATAGAGCTGGATGGGGTAGCATTGCATGGGCATGTGGAAGTGCATCGAATGGCTTCGGATTGGAAGCAACATGCTCATGGAGGAGACCCAGCATATAATTCGGTCATATTACATGTGGTCTGGGAAAATGATCAATTAGTGCTCCGAAATGATGGAACCCCAATGCCAACCTTGGAACTCAAAGGGAAAATCTTTTTAGAGATTTGGCGGAACTATGAGCAGATGCTCGATTACAAAGCAGATTTACCTTGCGCTCATGGCTTAATGGATGTGCCAGATATTGTGAGATTTTCAACTTTGGAAAAAGCCCTTGTGGAGCGATTGCAAGAAAAATCAGAATTAATTCTAAGCCTCCTAGACCAAACCAAAGGAGATTGGGAAGAAACAGCATATCGTTGGTTGTTTAGTTCTTTTGGGTTTAAGACAAATTCTCAGGCCATGCTTGAGCTCTCGGAACGAATTCCATATAAGCTACTTCAAAAGCATCGAAATCAGCCCACAGTTATGGAGGCAATCTTGTTTGGCCAAGCGGGTTTATTACCTGAGTCTTCGAGCGAGCCTTACGTCCAATTTTTGATTCGGGAGTATGAGTTTTATCAGAAAAAATACGGCTGGAAGGATTCTATGAAGCGACAGCATTGGACTTTTATGGGAGTTCGACCAACAAATTTCCCTACGCTAAGGATAGCCCAACTTGTCGGGATTCTTGCTCAGGCTCCAAGCCTCTTTCAATCGGTAATGGAAGATTCAAGGGACTTTACTGCCCTAAAAAAATTACTCCAAATTAGTCCTGGAGACTATTGGAAGTATCATTATAATTTTGGCAAGTCAAGCGGAAGATCAGCCTCTAAAGGGGTTTCAGAGTCGGTTTTGCAACTTTTAATTATCAATTATGTGATTCCCCAGTGGTTTGCCTATGGCAGATTTTACCAACAGCCGGAATGGCAAGAACGCTGCTTTGATTTACTTCAAGGAATTTCCCCAGAGTCCAATTACATCATTCGGAAATTTGAAGGAGCTGGTTGGAAGGCAGAAAATGGCTTCGATTCTCAAGGGATGATAGGTCAGTTTAAGAACTACTGCCAGACAAAAAAGTGCTTGCAATGTAAAATTGCACAAAGCCTGATCAAGTCTGATTCCAAAAGTAAGCTTGGCTAAGCAGGGTAAAAGGCTTATTTTTGCAGCTCGAATCAAGTGAAACTATGGAAAAACCAGTAATCATCTTTGGAGCAAAAGGAATCGCTCATCCTGCATTGGAGATTTTCAATAGCAATAATGTAGTGGTCTATGGATTTCTAGAGGAAGATGAAAAGCTACATGGAACCGAAATCAACACCGTTACGGTTCTCGGAAATACAGAAGATGACGGATTCCTAAAATTGATCGGCCAAAAAGCAGCTGCATTTGTTGCTGTAGATGATACGAAGTATCGAAAATTTCTCGTGGAAATGCTTCAGGAGCGTCGAAAAGTACAGCCTGTAAATGCCATTCACCAAACTGCTTATATTTCTACTGACGCTTCCATAGGGCATGGTAACTTTATCAATGCGAAGGTAAATGTAGGAACAGCTGCTAGCATTGGTAGTCATTGCATTTTACATTCAGGAGCGATAGTTGACCACCATGCAAAATTGGGAGATTTTGTCCAAGTGGGTGCCGGTTCGGTGATCAATGCAGAAGTGACTGTAGAGGAAGGGGCATTTATCGGAAGTGGAGTGACGATTATTTCCGGCATTACCATCGGAAAAAATGCACGAGTTGGAGCTGGTTCGGTGGTGATTTCATCCGTAGGAAATGGTGAAACTGTATTCGGAAACCCTGCAGCAAAAGTTAAATAAGAGTCCCGATTTTTGATTTACAGATTTAGAGGAGATTCTTAATTCTGAATCCTTTCGAAAAGTGAATCTTAACTCAACTATTTCAAATTCTAAAAACACCCTGCCGAAACAGGGCTATCGTTATGGAAAAAAAAGACTATCAAATTCTACTCTATTATTGCTACGCAAAAATTGAGAACCCAGAAGAATACCGCGAAGAACATCATTTGTTTTGCGTGGAAAATAATATTCGTGGACGCATCATCATATCTGATGAAGGCTTGAATGGTACCGTTTCCGGTTTAATTGAGGATTGCCAGAAATACATGGACTATATCCATGCTGATCCACGATTCTCAAAAACAGAATTCAAAATTGACAGCTTTGATGCACATGCATTTACCAAAATCCATGTGCGCTACAAGCCAGAAATTGTACACTCTTCCTTGAGACATTTAGACCCAAATGTGAAGACGGGGAAGCATTTAGAGCCGGAAGAATTTAAAGCATTGAAAGATCAAGAAGATGTTGTCATTCTGGATGTACGTTCCAATTATGAGCATGAACTGGGTCATTTCAAAAATGCACTTACACTTGATATTGATAATTTTCGGGACTTCCCGGAGAAAGTTAAAGAGCTCGAGCACCTTAAAAATAAAAAGGTACTGACGTATTGCACTGGGGGAATTAAGTGTGAAAAAGCTTCCGCATTTTTATTGGAACAGGGATTTCAAGATGTATACCAATTGCATGGAGGGATCATCAAATACGGAATGGAAGCTGGCGGTGAAGATTTTGAAGGGAAGTGTTATGTATTTGACAACCGAATTGCGGTAGCTGTAAATACCGTTAATCCAACGGTGATCTCCTCTTGCCATGTCTGTGGCACCAATTCGGATCGCATGGTCAATTGTGCTAATCCTACGTGCAATGCCCATGTGGCGATCTGCGAGGAATGCGGTTGGAAGATGGAAGGGGCATGCTCTGAGGAGTGTAAAGAAAATCCCGATAAGCGTGCATATGACGGATCGGGTTATTACCAAAAAAATACCAACGGATACAATCCTTATAAAGGCCTACACCGTAGAAGCGGCAAAGCTGTCCAATAAATAGAAACTTGTGACTAGAATCATCCCAGCCTCTGAATTGATCTTAAATCCTGATGGATCAGTTTATCATTTGCATTTGAAGCCAGAACATCTGGCTTCGACTGTTTTTACGGTGGGCGATCCTGATCGAGTGCCTTTAGTTTCTAGGCTTTTTGATTCCATTGAATTTAAAACTGCCAAGCGGGAATTTGTAACCCATACTGGATACATCGGGAAAAAGCGAGTCACGGTAATGAGTACTGGCATGGGGACGGACAATGTGGAAATTTTAATGACCGAGCTGGATGCCTTGGTCAATGTGAATTTGGAAACGCGAGAAGTGCTTTCTAGTAAGAAGAGTCTAGAAATAATTCGCTTGGGAACTTCAGGGGCTATGCAAAAAGAAATTCCTGTTGGCTCCTTGCTTGCCTCACAAAAAGCAATTGGCCTGGATACACTTTTTCAATTTTATCCAGAGCTTTCAGGCCCAAAGGACTGGGCAGAAACAGTGAAAACCGCTTTGAATCTTACATTTTTGCCTTATGAGGCAACAGCAGATCCGGGACTTTTGGAGAAGCTGCCAGCTGATTTTAGGAAAGGAATAACCATTACGGCACCAGGATTTTATGCGCCACAAGGAAGGGAAGTACGAATCGCTCCAAGAATTCAAGGAATGATGGAGAAGCTGAGAGCATTAAAAATTGGAGTCGAGACTTTGACAAATTTTGAAATGGAAACTGCAGGCTATTATGGACTCGGGGAATTATTAGGCCATAAGATGATAAGTCTAAATGCAATCGTGGCCAATCGAATGACACAGGAGTTTGACAAAAACGCAGAAAAAACCGTGGACAAACTTATTCAAAAGTCCTTGGAAGCCTATTCCTAATCATTTTTCGCGCTGTTTAAAAAGTCTGAAGCCAGATTTCTGTATTTTTAAAAATGACAGCGCTTACCGAGCAAATCAAGCTAGCCCTTGCTGAAAAAGCAATCCCTGAAAAAGCTGCATTTTTCCCACGTTTCTTTAAAACTAAACCAGGTGAATATGGAGCTGGGGATAAGTTTTTAGGAGTTACAGTTCCCGAACAGCGAAAAATCGCCAAAACATGTTTCAAAGAGATTGATTTGGAGGACCTTTCTGAGTTGATTCAAGACCCTTTTCATGAGGTAAGGCTAACGGCTATTTTTATGTTAGTTTATCGCTATGGATTTTTGAAACTAGAGTCCGAAAGAAAGGTGCTGGTTGACTTTTATATCAAGCATTTAGAATTTGTCAACAATTGGGATTTGGTGGATAGCTCTTGTCATCAAATTTTGGGACATTATTATCGAAATAAAAGCAAAGAATTATTTTTTCAATTTGCTGAGTCTGGCCACCTCTGGAAACAACGAATAGCGATGGTGAGCGCCTATCATTGGATTAAGCGGGGTGAATTTGATGATGCATGTGCGATCGCCGAAAGACTAATTTTTCACTCGCATGATTTGATTCAGAAAGCAGTTGGCTGGATGCTCCGCGAAATTGGGAACCAAGATTTAGAAATTGAATTGAGTTTTTTAAGACGCTATTATCGTACAATGCCGAGAACAGCACTCCGGTATTCTATTGAGAAATTAGATTCAGACCTCCGGCAAAAAATCTTAAAGGGAGAAGATTTTTAAGAATTCTTAGGCACTAATGAGTGCGAAATCCAATGAAAGGGAGTTTGATTAAAAGTTATTCTTGGTAATTTGAACCTTTATTTTTCTTTAAAATCCCCATCCATGAAAAAATCAATCTACCTCCTAATCGTATTTCAATTTGTTCTGGCTAATCTTTTTGCTCAAGAAAAAGAAGAGAAAAAAGCCTTTGAGCCAAGAGAACCAAAGCGTTTTGAAAGTACGCATAGTGGAACTTTCGGAGGTCAGAAAATTACCTATAAAGCGGTAGTATCAGAGACTTTTTTGAAAAACTCCAGCGGAGAAGTAACAGCAGCACTTTGGTCTACCGCCTACCTCAAAGAAGGTGCGTCAAATCAAAATCGACCAGTGCTTTTCATTTTTAATGGGGGGCCTGGATCTGCCTCGGTTTGGCTTCATGTTGGCTTTTTTGGACCAAAGGTGGTGCATGTTGATTCAGATGCAAAAGCAGATGATGGCGCAGCTCCCTATGCCTTTGTAGAGAACAACCAAGCCTTGCTGGATTTGACGGATTTGGTTTTTGTGGATCCAATTGGGACAGGATACAGTGAAGTTTTAGGAAAAGGAGAGACTAAGGAATATTGGGGACTTAATGAAGACGCTGCTTCAATCGCGAAGTTTATGAAGATTTGGGTGACTGAAAATGGGAGATGGCAGGCCCCAAAATTCATGGCAGGGGAAAGTTTTGGGACGACAAGAGCGGCTAAAATAGCGGAAGTCTTGGAAGGCGGTGGTAATCCTATGGCCTTGAATGGGATTGTATTGATTTCTCAGGCTTTGGATTATGGTGGATCATCTTCTTGGACAGACAATCTGACTTCCTTTTTTACGTATTTACCATCGCAGGCCGCAACAGCTTGGTATCATGGAAAAGCTGGTCAGGGAAAGACACTTGAAGAATTCACCAAAGAAGCGAGAGAATTTGCTTACACTGAATATCTCTCAGCATTATTCCTTGGGGAAAAGCAAAGTCAAGTTCAAAAAGAGGCTATAGCTGATAAATTAGCCTATTTCACAGGATTGGATAAAGGATATATCCTTCAGTCTAAAAATCAAATCTTGATGCATCGATTCAAAAAGGAATTGCTTCGAGCTGAAGGAAAAGCAATTGGAACGCTAGACGGGAGGTTTTTAGCGAAAGAAACTGACCTGGTTGCAGAAGGGCCTGTGTTGGGAGACGCAAGTAGCTACATGACAGAAAGTGCCTATACGGCAGTTTTTAACAATTACATTTTTACTGATTTGAATGTAAAAATGGATCGTCCATACCTTGGGAGCGCTCAAGGAATGGGTGGTTCTTGGAATTGGAAGCCTGTGCCGGATGGTGCTTACTGGGAGCCAAGTTTTGTAAGTACAGCTAGATCACTGAGTGAAGCTATGCATCGGAATACAGCGATGAAGATTTTTGTGGCAAATGGATATTATGATTTGATCACACCATTTTTTGATGCAGAGTACACCTTTGCAAGGCACGATTTTCCGCAGGAACGAATCGAAATGAAATACTATGAGGCAGGTCATATGATGTATAATCGACAAGCTGATTTTGATGCATTGGCAAAGGATATCCGGGCTTTTTTGGAAGGTATTTTAAAATAATTCAAGAAGTTTGCCTTGATTCAGTAGTGTAGGGAACCCAAACCCCGCATTTTTAATTGCAGTAATAAACCATTTTGATTCATGCAAAGACCAGATTTTAATATTGAAGAAGTAAACAAAATTATCCGTGGACGCAGGTCCATGTTTGTGGCTCAGTTTAAAGAAAATGATCCAGTGGAGGATTCCATAATTGAGGAGATTTTGGAAAATGCCAGATGGGCTCCAACCCATAAACTCACCCAACCTTGGCAATTTATAGTTTATACAGGCGAAGGCTTAAAGAAATTTGGCCAGTATCAAGCCGATATGTATAAGCTTCGTGCTGAGAAAAATGGAACACCATTTTTGGAAGGAACATATCAAAAGTTTTTGGATAATCCCCAAAAAGCTTCCCATGTCATCGCAATTCTAATGAAGCGGTCTGAGGGAATCCCTTTGATGGAGGAGATCTCAGCTACTGCTATGGCTGTCCAAAACATGTATTTGACAGCTTCTGCACATGGCCTAGCTGCCTATTGGGGGACAGGTGGCCCTACATTTTGGCAAGAGGCAAGACCAGACTTTGGATTAGAAGGGGAAGATATTTTGATGGGTTTCTTTTATATCGCAAAACCTGCCACTGACAATTGGCCGGAAGGGAAGAGAGACTCCCTTGATGAAAAAGTAGCCTGGATTAGAGAATAAAAAAAAGCGACCGAAAGGTCGCTTTTTTTTTGATTTTGGAAATTTAGAACCCAACGAATGCTGGTGGCTCTACACCATTTGATCTCAAGTATGCAATCGCTGCACCTCTATGGTGAGTAGAATGGTCCATTAATAAAGCCATCACTTGATTTCTCGAAACTTGGTTGCCAAATACATCTTGCATTTCTTTGGCTTGCTCCGGAGTAAGTGCAGCCATGGTTTTGGAGCCATAATCATAGCATTTACCTACATAATCTGCTAACTGTGCCTTTGTAGCGGTAGCCAAATCCAACGTAAAGTCAGGCTGAGAACCCATCAAATAACCTTGAGAAATCCCTACAATTGCGGATCCGATGTGGTGAATCTGCTCTTTAAAAGACATCGCTGCAGGATCAGTCTTGTAATCCATACCTGAGTCAGGCATTTTATTTAAAACATCCAAGGTAAATTGCTTGCTGTTTTTCCATTTGCTCATGAATTCTTCTTTCGTAGTCTGTGCCGTCACTTGGCTACTTGCTAAAAAGAAAATTCCCAGTAAAATACTACCGGAAATAATTTTGACTAGCTTTTTCATTCTGTTAAGAGTTAGGTTAGATGTTAAAATTCCAATATTCTCGACTGAAATCAAACCGATTGTCTAATTTTAAATCATGAGAAAATCATTTTCTTTTGTTATTTGCCTATTACTGTTTTCAGCCTGTGATCAGACTTTTTTGCCAAAACCTCAAGGCTATAACCGAATTGATCTGCCTCCGCATCAATTTGTAAAGTTAGCTGATGGCTATCCGTACACTTTAGACTATTCTGAATCGGCATTTGTGGAAAAAGACTCCTTTAATCTGGCAGAGGAAACTTGGATAAATCTCAACTACCAAGGGTTCGGAGCAAAGGTCCATTTAACCTATAAAAAAATTGATGGCGACCAGGTTGATTTCAAAATGCTTTCTGAAGATGCTTTTAAATTAACTGCAAAGCATCAGAAAAAGGCTTATGGGATTGATGAGGCTATTCTTGTAACTCCAGAAGGCTATGCAGGGGTTGTGGCAGAATTAGATGGTGAAGTGCCTACTCAATTTCAATTCTTTGTTACGGATTCTACAAAGCATTTTCTACGTGGGGCACTGTATTTTAATACGGCAACGAAAAATGATTCCTTAATGCCTGTTATAGAATACATCAAGGTGGACATGGCCCACCTGATGAATTCAGTTAAATTTTTAAATTAATTCAGATTCTTCCAAGA
>JAHEBE010000112.1 GCA_024642365.1 Algoriphagus sp. | reverse complement strand
GAGTTTCCCGCCGGTATTTTTGAAGAAAATGGGTGCCGACCAATCGCCAACGAAAATTAAATCCTGTGTACCATCTCCATCCCAATCTGCGATTTTACCATCTGTGATCATTCCTAATTCCTTGAATTCAGGAGCCAGGGTAGCGGTTTGATTGGAGAAATTTCCTTTCCCGTCGTTGATCCAAACCGTGCTGGATGCAGGCGCACCGTAAACAAATGGAACCAAGCGCGTACCAAAGACTAAATCCATTGCGCCATCACTATTCAGGTCGATTGGTAAAACCACAGAACTGCTCTCTGTACTCATCTCGAATCCTGCTTGGCTTTTGGTAAAATTCCCTTTGCCATCATTTAAATAGAGTCGATCAGATAATTCAGGGGAGCCCAGAGAAGATTCATTTCCTCCTGAGCAAACCAGTAAGTCTGCATAGCCATCTTGATTCGCATCAAAAAACAGGGCGTCTGTATCTTCTGAAATCAGGTCTTCCTGAAATGCTGGCTGAGTCGAAAGTTTATAATTTCCATTGGAACCTATATAGAGTTTTCCTTCAAAGCCTTTGGCTCCGCCGAAATAGAGATCCTCGATTCCATCTCCATTGACATCTGCCTTAGCAAAAGCAGGACCCTCTGTAGAATACATGTGGTAGGTCAATCGGTCTCGATCAAAATCCACCATGGGATTCTCCTGATGTACAAAATCTAATTCTTCAGAAGATCCAGGTGAAAATCTAGGAGTTGGTTTGCCTTTGAAAAAAGTAGCTCCGACTGGAAGATCAATGGCATCCTCCCACTTTAAAGTGAGCAATTGGTCTGCGGGCACATTTTCCAAAAGTGAAAATTTACCATCTGGCCACAGCAATTTTATTTGAGAAATCAGGGCATGCTTTCCTAATCCTATAGTAATCTTCGGATCGACAGAGGATTGGAATCCTCGATTAGGCATTTGCTCCGTATAGAAAATCTCCCCTCCAGCTGTAAGCTCTATTTGAGTCCCTATTGCTCCGGTATTTGTTCCTTTCCCTTCTAGCTTTAATTGGATAAAATGGTGCTCAGGAGCGACTGTTCTTCCCATATTCTTGAAGATGGAAGCAGGTTTATTGACATTGCTGACTACCAGGTCCAGTGTACCGTCATTATCCAAATCTCCATATGCGGCACCATTGGAATGGATTGCTTCTCCCAATCCCCATTGATCGGCCATGTTTTCAAACTTGAGCTCACCGAGGTTTCGGTAGGCAAAATTAGGAATAGGATTGACCGGTATCGGGTCGATTAGCGCGTGGTAGTTTACGCCTGATTCAGAGATGATTTGGCTTTTGGTATCCTCATCATCGATGAAATTCAAATAATCTAGATCCGTAATATCTTGGTAGATTCCATTGGCCACGAAGAGGTCTCGCTTTCCATCGTTGTCCATGTCAAAGAGCAAGGCTCCCCAACTCCAATCCGTTGCTTCCACATTTGCCAATCTCCCCATTTCGCTAAATGTGCCATCGCCGTTATTGACATGCAGCATATTTCTGGAAAACTGGTAATGATAGCCATGCGTCTTATTGAATTGGAATTTATCCCAATTCTCGAAGGTGGTAACTTGCTTGAGTCGAGTGGGAGAGTCCGGGAGCATGTCAGTAACGAAGATATCCAAAAGGCCATCACCATTGATATCTGCTATATCTGCACCCATGGAGGCCGCAGAAATCGAACGCATGGAATTTTCTAAGGATTCTGTAAACGTGCCATCTTGATTATTGAGGTACAAGTAGTCTTTTTCAAAAAAGTCGTTGGAGATAAAAATATCCGGCCAAGTATCTTGGTTGACGTCACCGATGGTGATTCCTAGTCCAAAGCCAATAATGGATCCGTAAATACCAGCAGCCTCACTCACATCCGTGAAAGTGTTTCCATCATTTCGAAATAGCTTGTCGCCACCAACTGGATCACGCTTTGGGCGCTCATTTTGCATTTTATTGAAAGTACCGATTGCTTGATAGCTATTGTTAAGCAGGTAAACGTCTAGGTCCCCATCTTTATCATAATCGAAAAAAACCGCGTGAGTGGAAAATCCCTGATCAGCTAATCCAAAAGCTTCCGCCTGCTCGGTAAAGGTCCCGTCTCCGTTGTTGATAAACAGTTCATTTTGCTTGTTGTCCCCAGAGATATCACCCGAATTACACACATAAATATCCAGCAACTTGTCTCCATTGACATCCGCCATGGCTACGCCTGTGCTCCATGCTCTAGTCCCAGCTACGCCGGCCTTTTCGGTTACATTTTCAAACTTGAAATCCCCTTTGTTAAGGTAGAGTTGGTTTGGGCCGAGGTTTGCCGTAAAGTAAATATCCAGCAAGCCATCGTTATTCACATCGCCAAGTGCGACCCCTCCGCCATTGTAAAAATTCCGATAGGTGAAAATGTTAAACGACTCATCAAAGGTCAGGTCATTGCGAAATGTAATTCCGGATTCAGAGGATTGAATGGATTCGAATAGGGGTGGGGTAAGCGCCTCCTCCTTTTTTTGACAGGAAAAGAGTAGGACGAGGACTGCTAGTATGGAAAGCTGACTTTTCATGCCGGTTCTTTAGCGAGTTCTTTTTGGATTTTTAAATCCACAATTTCAGCTCGAATGATTGATACGTGTTTTTTGAAAATTCGAATTCTTCGGTTTCCATCAATTTTAACAAAAGCGATCAAACTTTTGTCCTCATTGGAAACCTCAAAAAAATCAGGGCCATACCATTCTTTAAACAGACCGACCACATCTTCTCGAAGTTTATCAGCAGACAATTCTTCATTCCAAGGCGCCCAACTTTCATAGGTAAACTCCACTGGCATGAGGTAAATTTTATCCTCCTCAAATTTGGGATAGAATCGCATTTTCGCAGGATTTCCAGAGGGAAGATCGACATTGTATTCCACTGAAAGTTCCCCAGGTCCATTATTAAGGATTCCTTGTTTATTCAGATCCCAGCAAGTTTCGAAGAATTCCTTACGATCCATGCCCAAAGAAAGACCAAGAAATAACTCATTAACCGTCTTTCCGGAGGCGAGTTCTCGGCTTTCCACTTTTTCATATTCAGATTTACAAGCGCTTAGCAAGAGCACTAAACCAAGTGCGACTAGACTAACGGATTTCAAATGCGATCGGGTTTTCATTGATACGAATTGCCAATAAATAGGGCTTGTTTTTTAGTAATAATTGTTGATAATCTCGGACTTCACCAGGAATGAATAATCCACTTTGGGCTGGAAGTAAAACTTCCCATTGTCCATTTGATTTTGGCTCCAATACCCAGCCATAACTCCCCATTTGCGAGCCAAGTTCCGGTTTGATCCGAGATTGATTTCCACCCAGGATCAGCTGAATTTTGCCTTCTGGAGTAGAAATTTTTTCCAAGGCATAAATTGGAGCTTGTTGGATTTCGGCTGGAATTGCTTGAATAGTCAGTTTTCCTTTTCCATCATTTATCCAAAGGGTTGTTTCCAAAGTTTGGGCCTTCAAAGTTACGGATTTTGATAGAATTGACTCAGGGAAAAGTGATTCCAATGTTTTATTTTGGTAGGAAGCATAAGTAAGTAATTGCTTCCTCAAGGATGGGATTTGTTTCAGCAAGGAATTTTTCATCACCCAAGGAATAGCTCCTTCATTTCGTTGGGTGACAAGAATTTGCTCGATGGCTCCATTTTGATCAAAGTCATTGACGAGCATCCGGAGTTCAGCATCGGGGCTGCTCTTCAATCTTGAATTCAATCCACGGTTTCCAGCAAAAATGTCGGGGTGCCCATCTCCATTGAGATCATCCACCAAGATTGTATTCCAAAGTCCAAGAGAATTTGTAATTCCAAAGTCTTGCGTTTTATCTACAAATTGACCCTTTTCCAAACCGTAAATCAAAATCGATGTCCACTCTCCTGCGAGGATGAGCTCGGGGATTTTATCTCCATTTAGATCCGAATAAGCTCCTGAAGTCAGTAAGCCAAGGGATTTTAAATTTGAGCCTAGTTGATTTGAGAATACCGCGAAATTTCCTTTACCATCATTTTCCCAAAAAGTCACCCCAGCTGGCACTCCGTAGGCGAAAGGAATGGAGCGCTCGCCAATGGTCAGGTCCAAATCCCCATCTTGATCCAAGTCCTCCGCTAAAATAAATGCCGAAGGACTTAATGGAAAAGGTGTAACTAATGGGGAAAAGTTTCCTTTTCCATCGTTCAGATAGATTCTGTCCTGATAAGCGGGATCGCTCATTGGAAATTCAATGCTGCCACTCGCGACTACTAAATCCATGGCGCCGTCCCCGTTTAAGTCATAAAAATAACCAGCCACATCTTCAGCGGCTTTGTCTTTTTCAAAGATGGGAGCATTAGATAAGATAAACTGCCCTTCTTTTGTTTGGGTATATAAGGCTGAAGCAATTCCCATTGCTCCTGGGATAAATAGATCATCCAAACCATCAGCATTGATGTCGGCCTTAGCTACTTTTGGTCCTTCATCACTGATCATCCAGAATCGAAGTCGGTCGCGATCAAAATCTATAAAGTCATTTTGTTTGGTCTCAAACGGAAGATCCAAATCCACTTGATTGAAAGGATGACTTTCTGAAGCTGTTGATTTTTGCCAAAGGAGCAAATTGCTTCTGTCGGGCTTAATTTTTTGATTAGTTTTGATGTTTAACAGTTTGCTCAGCTGCTGATCAGGCCAAATCACGTGAATGGAATCTAACACTTCGATTGTGCCAAGCCCAAAATGCATGGTTTGGTCCACGGAAGAGAGGTAGCCTTTAACCGGTTGAAATTCCTGAAAAAATTGTTTACCCGCTCCGTAACAGATTACTTTTGATCCAAAAGCATTTCCCAAATCCACTTGCAGGAAGTTTCCAAGCTTATTTTCAGTGGCTTGATTTCGGTAAATAAATGCCCGGTCGTTCAGATTATTGACAATTAAATCCAAGTCGCCATCATTGTCCAAATCTCCATAGACCGCTCCAGTGCTGAAGGTCAATTGTCCCAACCCATTGGATCCTGATTGGTTTTCAAATTGCCAATCCCCTTTGTTTTTAAACCAATAATTCTGCTGGGGATTCGAAGGGAATTCATCAATCATTTTGGTCAGGAGGACAGAGTCTTTTCTGAATTCACTGATGTTTTCCTGATTGTTGACATAGAAATCCACGTAGTCAAAATCAGTCAAATCCTTCACGATACCATTTGCCACGAAGATGTCTTTAAGGCCATCATTATCTGCATCAAAGATCAAAGCACCCCAGCTCCAATCAGTGGCATGGACGTTGGATTGCCTGGAGACTTCTGCAAAAATCGGCAGATTACTTCCTGGTCTGAAGCCTAAGTTTCGCTGAAGCGTGTTTCGGGTAAATTGGTGATGGTATCCCGCTTTGCTATTCGCTTGTGCTTTGTCCCAATCTTCAAATGGCGTTTTGGTTTTGACCCGATCCATCGTAGCAGGAAGCATCTCTGTGACGAAAATGTCAGGTCGAGCATCATTATCTAGGTCTGCAATATCTGCTCCCATAGAACCCATGCTGATTTCTGGGAGTAGTTCGGGAAGCATTTCAGTGAAGGTTCCATCTTGATTGTTAAGGTAGAGGTAATCTCGTTCAAAAAAATCATTGGACACATAGAGATCTGGCCAAGAGTCCTCATTTAAATCTGCTACAGTAACTCCCAGGCCATATCCGATGGCACTTCCGTAAATCCCTGCATCTTCACTTACGTCAGTAAAGTGATCCCCATCATTGCGATAAAGTTTATTTCCTCCGTTTGGGTCACGAGCTTCTCGCTGACCTACTCGCAAATCATAAATTCCAACAGATCTCCCAGAATTGGAAAGCAAATACATGTCAAGGTCACTGTCTTTGTCAAAATCAAAAAACACGGCATGTTGGGAGAGGCCTACATCGGCAACGCCATATTTGATTGATTCCTCTAAAAATGTCCCGTTTCCTTGGTTGATGAAAAGCTCATTATGCCTTTTCTCACCTTCCATTGGTCCAGATTTGCAAACAAAAATATCAAGCAATCCATCTTGGTTGATGTCAGCCATACTTACCCCGGTGGACCAGCTTCCTGATGAATTGAGGCCTGCAGCCTCAGTAATGTCTTTAAATTTTAAATTTCCCTCATTGAGGTAGAGTCTGTTTGAGGTTTGGTTTCCAGCAAAAAATATATCCAATAGGCCATCATTATTGATATCGCCTAAAGCGACTCCGGCACCGTTGTAAAAATTTCGAAAAGTATAGGGATTGACTTCTTCCGTATAGGCTAGCTGATTACTAAAGTCAATTCCAGTTTCTTCAGGCGAAAGCAATTGGAATAATTCTTCCGGCTGTGGTGTTTCCTTTTTGCAGGAGAAAAGAAGAATGAAAATCAAAAGGAAAGGATTTCTAAGCTTCTTCATTGGTATTTGAAAAAAAAGGAAGTGCACAAATGTACACTTCCTTTTAATAGGGTGATAGAATTCAATTAATAACCTGGGTTTTGCTTCAGGTTAGGGTTAGCATTGATTTGCTGCAATGGAATAGGGAAGATTGCTCTGAAAGGCTGAGAAGCACCTTTCTCCCACCATGGAAGGTTCCACTTTCCGAATCTGATCTGGTCAGTTCTTCGAGAAGCTTCAGCAAACATTTCAAATCCTCTTTCTTTGTAAAGATCATCCAAAGTAACCGTAGTCAAAGCAGCTAAACCAGCTCTTGTTCTTACTCGGTTAATGTTAGTCAATGCAACAGCAGTCTTATTTTGACGGAACGCTGCTTCAGCTTTAACCAAGATGATATCTCCAAGTCTGAACAATGGATAATCATTACTTAAGCTTGAACCAGCACCTGTAGCAAATTCAAATTTACCAACACGAACACCAGCTTGTCTAAAGGCATTTGGTGCCAATTGATTGATTTTAGGAGTGAACGTTAGTGGCTGTCCATCAGGATCAGTTGCTTCAGCAGAGATATCGTTCAAACGAGTACCATCAGCAGCAAACTGCGGACCTTCAAGGAATGAAGCTTTTCTTACATCCTTCGCGTCAAAACTGTTGTAGAACTCTTCCAATGAAGCATAACCATTCCATGGCTGCTCCTGAAGGTTATACGTGTTTTGGCTTAGGTAGTGAAGAGTCATCTGTACCAAGTTGAATCCACCTGCGTTATTCTGATCATAAGGTAGTGTTAGGATGTTTTCAGTAGATCCACCATTTCTTGTCGAGAAGTTTGAGAAGAAATTTGTGGTCAAAGAATATGGTCCAGCGATTACCAAGTCAGCAGCAGCTTCAGCCTCAGCCCACTTTGCAGTACCAGTGTACACTTGCGCGTTAAGGTAAAGCTTAGCAAGCATTGCTTGTGCACTGTAATAATTCAAGGTAGTCTTCGTGTCAGTCTTTGGAAGTAATGCGATGTTATCTTTTACAGACTTCTCGATGAAAGCAAACACCTCAGCACGTGAGTTATTTGTTGGGTTTCCACCAGTAGACTCTTCTGTAACGATAGGCACATTACCAAAGCTGTCGATCAACCAAAGGTATACTAGCGCTCTTAATACTTTCAATTCAGCATTCAAAGCAGGTACATCTGGATAAGAAATGATCAAGTTGTTGATCTCACCGATCGCAGTGTAGCAATAGTTCCAAGAGTTGTTGAAAGACTCCTCAGATGCTTGCCAAGTATGTCTGTGCATTCTTAGCCATTGTCCACCATCTTCCCAGTCAGCTCCTTTTTGAGGAATTGCCATCTCGTCAGATGCTACTTCATTGATTGACCAAATACTGTTGTGGCCACCCCAGCTACCTACAATTCTAGAATATGCTGAAGCTTTCAACACATTAATCAATTGTGGGTTTGTGCTATTTGCGATGTCTTCTGCAGTAACTCCATCGAGTACCTCCTGCTCCAACTCGCCACATGATCCCAGTAGAAATACTGCGGGGATCACTAGACAGATTTTACTTATATATTTTAACATAGCTATGTTAGTTAATTTGATTACTTAAAGTTTACAGTTACACCCAAAGTGAATGATCTGGTCTGGAAATACGTGTTTCTTCTTTCGATACCCGGAGATAATGAAGAAGTGAAACCGTTACCATTTTCAGAGTCAGTCAATCTGATTTCTGGATCAACCCCTGTGTAATTGGTAATAGTAAATAGGTTCTGAGCTGCAAAATAAACTCTGAACGAATTCAAGTTTGGAGAATTAGTCTTAAAGTTATAGCCTAATTCCATGTTGTCCAATCTTACGAAAGAAGCATCTTCAATGTATGAGCTATTGAAAGTAGGAGTAGAAGTCACTAGTGGATTTGTTGGAGTTTTGTCAGTTACAACTGAGTTCCAAGTATTGGAAGATCCATCAGCATTCTCGTAGAAACCTCTGTAAGAGTTGTACAAGTCATGACCCCAAGCACCTCTAAAGAAGAAGCTCAAGTTCCACTGTCCATATACAAAGTTGTTAGCGAAACCGAATTCACCTTTTGGTAGACCGTTTCCTAATTTCTCGAATTCATTTGGATCAGTAGTAGAAAGGATGTACTCACCACCATCTGTCAAACCAGTCAATCTTGGACCGTAGAAGTCACCCAAAGTTTGACCAACTCTGTTGTAGATCATTGGGTTGTTATTTTGTCCCGGAGAACCTGGAGTAGCGAATCTTAATTCGTCAAATCCTAAGTCACCAGCAGATAAACTTTCGATTACAGTTTTGTCATAGATAGTGAAATTGATGTTTGGAGTCCATTTAACAGCTCCAAGGTCGATTCCATTCACACCTAACGCAAATTCAAAACCAGCTGCTCTAAGGTCCGCAAGGTTAACCCAAGTAGAAGAAGCAGTGTTGAATCTTCCTGGATCAAAAGGGTTAGGAGCACCAGTTGCTACTGGTACGTTGAAGAGTAGATCAGAAATGTTTCTTGTGTAATAGTCCATGCTACCAGTCACTTTATCATTCCATAACCCGAAATCAATACCAATGTTAAATTCTTTTTTAGTCTCCCACTTCAAATCTTGGTTTGGATTTGAATTTTGTACGATACCTACGAAGATGTCACCCTGAGTAAGAGGATCACCATCAAGGTCAATTCTGTTACCGTTACCGAACACACCCAATGCCAAGGTTGGCGATGGAGGAAGGTTACCAGTGATACCATAAGATACTCT
>JAHEBE010000429.1 GCA_024642365.1 Algoriphagus sp. | reverse complement strand
TATCAACCCCTAAACTATCTGAAAATTCCGCAGCTCGTACCCAATTGTATTCTTCCACTCGATATTCTGTGGCGACTTCCTCTGTCATAGCAAGTATGTAGTTTGCATCTGGTGCTCCTGCGATTAGGATAGCAGGATCTTTAGAAGCAATCAAGGAAAGTACATTGGTCCCATGCTGATTGTCTTGGTAAACATTGGTATTCCAAGGCCGTACAAAGTCTTTTTTAGCAATTACCTGCTTATTCGTTTCCAAATGAGTCAAAGCAGCAGAAGTATTTGCACCCGGGAACCCTGCGTCAAATACTGCAATCGTTATACCTTTCCCGGAATAACCTTCCTTCAACATTTGAGTAATTCCTATTAAGTCATTTTGAAAATCATAGGAATTCTCTTGCGACTCCAAAGTACGTTGATCCTCTGCTCCTATTGGAACAAACTTTTTGGAAAGCGGTAGATTTGAATTCCCATCAATACGACTATTAGGTTTAGAAATAAAACCCCTACCCACAAGCTCAATACGTGCTACATATGGCAATTTGGCTATCTCCGCAGCTTTGGTTGCATCAGTGACTGTAATAGTAGCATTCAACCATTTACTGGAATAGAGAATGTAATTTGAAAGTGTTTTAACTTGATCTTCATATTTTTTGGAAACAGGAAGGTCTAAACTATCCACTTTCACATTTTCTTTTGTTCTTCTTGCCAATGCTTTTGTAGTCAAAAATTCAGAAGGTTTGTCAAGTGACAACGTTGTCTGTGGCTTGAACTTATAAAAAACAGCATAGCGATCTTGTGCAAAAGATTGCGACATCAACCCAAAGGCTACTAGAATCACACAAACTATCCTACTTCTTCCCATATTCGATCATTTCCATTTTTACTTTTTTCCCCGAATCAATTAACTGATCTCCCAGGCAATCATTTCGCGAACAATAGGTTAATACTTCTTCGTATTTCTCCACCAAGCCTTTGCCTTTTTCATAAAGTTCAAAGCGATTGTCCCGAAATGTAATCAAATCATCACTTTCTTCTTGTAAAACACGGATAACCGATGCACTGTTTGCAGATGCGCTATTTATCGCATCATCAATTACAAACTCATCCTCCACATCATTACGGAAACCATTTCCATTCCAGGATTTGCCTAGCTCAGGTGGAAATACTAAGGAAATAATGGCTTGATTATCTTCGGTTTTAATCAAAGAAAAACCTTTCCGAAGCAGTGTGAATTCTTTTGTTTTGATCCAAGTAATTTGATTTGTCGATTTGGAGCGCTCTACAATAAATACTTGCTCGTTTTCAGCATTGAGGTAAAAATCCCGAATCAAATCCCGGTAAAAAAATTGTGAATTTTCAGCATCATTTTCCCCAAAATAAAGAGTTTCATCCACTTTATAAATCCAAAAAAGGCCCTTTTCCAAAGGCTGAAAATCAAATCCAAAATCCTTTGAGGACTCTTCGATTTGCCGATCACAGCCGGAAATCAAAAGCATAAAAAGTAGAAATAAACTCCCTAAATGGCCCTTCATTAGATTTATTTGAATTTAAAAATAGTGGTTTTTATGAAATTTATTAAGCTTTAGAATGATTGTAGACTGGCTTTTCTTTTTAGCATTCGGCCATCTTACTTACCTTCGCAGTCGAAAATCAGAATTATGGCCTTACGCACTTTTGTAAAAATAAACGGAATTACCAATCTCACGGATGCCAGATACTGCTCTGGGATGTACGTTAACCTTCTAGGCTTTTCTTTTGAAAACCAATCAGATCGCTTCATCAGTCCTGACACTTTCAAAGAAATATCAGGTTGGCTATCAGGAGTGGATTTTGTCGCTGAGTTTGATTCAGCTAATTCAGAATCAATCCAAAACATTCTGGATCAGCTCCCAGAGATTACCTGGATAGAGCATAAAAACATAGATACTCTCCTTCATTTCAAAGAAAAAGGCCTTCAGCCAATATTAAAATTAAGCAGTTTAGAACTTCAGGAATTCAGTCAAGATACTCTTTCACAATTGAAAGATTCTGAAATTTTAATTCACCTAGCGAACGACCAAAACGCTATTGAGGAAGAAGAAAATAAGCTTTTATTAGCCCTTAGCAAGGAAATTAAAATCCTACTTGGTACTGGCATCAACTCATCCAATGTGGAAAGAAAGCTGGATGAACTCAGACTCTTCGGGATTGCAATGACAGGAGGAGATGAAATCAAGCCTGGATTGACGGATTTCAATGAGCTGGCAGATATTCTGGAAATCTTAGAATTGGAAGACTAAAAAAAATGGCTGTTGAATATTTCAACAGCCATTTTTTTTATTGATCCCAAAGGTCAGTTTGCTTGTAGGGGCTATTGGGCCCAGTGAAAAAACTTCCGTCCACAAAACGATGCGAAACTCCAATATCTCTTAGTTCCATCATGTCCTGAGCATCCAATTTGATTTTTGAAGATTCAAAATTCTCCTTAATTCGATTTTCATTGGCAGATTTAGGAATCACTGC
>JAHEBE010000428.1 GCA_024642365.1 Algoriphagus sp. | reverse complement strand
GCTCAATGGACTCAAATGCTGTGGGGCTGTCTTGCTGTGCACTGGCCATCAAGCCTGCACTGAATAATAGGGTTAGTAACATGGGTATGGAAATAATAGGGTTTTGTGGATAGGTTTGAGCTGGTTGGCCCAATATTCTTTTGATTCGCTGCAAGGTTGGATTTCGCTTTTTGCTTGCTGGCATGGCTAATTGCGGAGGAGATTGAGTACCAAAATTCAAGACTTCCGCCAGGCTATAGGCCAATTCTTTCGGAGAAATTCCTGCCTCAACTGCAACGTCATCCGCAGCATTTTCTCGGAGTTCTTTGATACTTTGACTCATCCACCAATAAGAAGGATGGTAGAAAAAGAGCACTTCCATTGCCGATTGGATCAAATTGATGAGGTAATCATTGCGTTTGACATGGGCCAATTCATGGGCAATAATCGCTTCCAATTGTGAAGCTGATAGATGAAAAACCAATGCTGCAGGAATCATCACGACTGGTTTCAGATAGCCAAAGGTGATCGGAGAAAGTCCAGACTCGCTTACTTTTAATTGGACTTTGGAACTTAGGCCCATTTTCCCGACTAAGCGATAAAAAGTTTTTTGAAGCTGAAAGTCAATTTCCACTGACTTGGCTTTACGAAGCATTCGCAACTCGGTCAAACTATTAAACAGTCTGAAGAGAAAGAGGATTGCCCCAAAAAACCAAAAATTAACCAGAATAGGTAATTGCTGATCGATCCATTGCATGGATCGAATCAAGAAGTCATCTTCCGCTAATGCAGTTTTGGACACTCCATCTTCAAGGAAAACCAAGTCGGTAAACCAAGTTTCTAAATTTGCACTCGGTGAATAGGTAGAGAGCTCATAGGTAAATGTGAGCACTGTCAAAATAAAGCTTGAGCCCAAGGCAATCAAACCAAGATTGTATTTGAATGCTGCACTTTTGGAAGTACTCACTTTCAACCCAATCCAAAGTAAAATCCCAATGGCTAAAAGCTGCCAAAGCGAATGAACCAGCGTCCATCCAAGGCTGTAGAGCAAATGCTCAGGAATCCAATCAGTTAGTAAGTTCATGGTTTCTTTTGTTCTAGTTGGTCTAAAAATGCTCTGATTTCATCCAGTTCGGCTTTCGAAGGATTTTCTTGACCTAAAGCCTGCATCACTAGATGTTGGGCTGAACCTCCAAATGCCGTATTCACTAAGTTCTTTACTAGCGAATTTTGCGTATCCTTTTGATTTGTTGCCGGACGATAAATATGGGAGCGGTTCTGTTCATCCCGAGTCACCATTCCTTTGGCATGCATGATCTGCATCAGTTTCAAGGTAGTGGTATAGCCTGTTTCTTTGGTTTCAGAAAGTCGCTCATGAACCTGTCTTACACTGGCTTCTTTCAACTCCCAAAGCAAGGCAAGGATCTCTAATTCTGATTCGGTAGGTTTAGTCATGGTAGTTCTTACGATATCTTTCGTACAAAGTTATACGAAGATTGTCGTAAGTCAAGAATTAGTACGAAAATTATCGTATTAAATTCTGTTAAATTAAAAAAACCGCCTCAGCGAAGCTTTTGAATCGCTTTTGCGCCTTTCTTTTCCAGACTCGCTCGAAAAAGTTCCCCCATTGAAGGCCAGATTCCTGCAATTTTTGAAAGAAGCCCACGGGATTCAGGAATACAAATGAGGTCTTTTGGCTTTTCCATCAGCCGCAATAATGCCTTCGTGATATCCGCCGGCTGCAACACTTTAGCTGGCCCGCTAAAAGTCAACTTGGCCTCTTCGGGATAATTCAATTGCAAATCCAACATCGGAGTAGCAACTAAATCTGGACAAACCACTGAAATAGTTACGCCGAAAGGACGGTACTCTGCAGCTGCAGCCATCGCAAATCCCCGAATCGCAAACTTGGATGCACAATACAAACTCAATCCTGATACCGGCGCCAAACCTGCCAAAGAAGAAATTGTAATCACATGGCCAAGGCCTTGAACTTTCATCAAATCTGCAATTGCTTTGATCCCAAGTATGCTGCCTTTGGTATTAATGTCTAGATGATAATCTATATCTGCCAGATCAAAATCCCGAACAAAACCTGGCCTGATTACTCCGGCACAATTGAAAAGGTGGGAAACCTGCATTTTTTTGCTATGAATAACCTGGAGAATTTGTTCCCATGTTTCCTTTTTTGAAATATCTCCTGTAAAAAATTGAGTGGAGTTGCTCTCTTTAAAATTTGATTTCAGGGAATCCAAATTCAAATCTATCAATAGTAAGGATTCACCTTTTTGCTCCAGTGTTTGGGCGAGGTGAAGCCCTATACCAGATCCTGCTCCTGTAATTAGAATTAATTTTGTTTCCATAGCATTGCGATTGTGATGGAATATAAAGAAAGCCTAGTTAAATTACTTCGATTCTCAACCTTAAAGATCATCCTATAAACCAAAGCCTAGAAATTGGGTTTATTCAAAAATTTCAGCCTTTTCCTAATCTTTAAACTGTATGTGTCTAGTCGCATTC
>JAHEBE010000111.1 GCA_024642365.1 Algoriphagus sp. | reverse complement strand
GTGGATACACCAAGACCAGCTTTGGCTACTTGATCAGCTGCTTCATAGGTTAAAGTACCAGACTTAGATACGATACCGATTCTTCCAGATCTAAACACAAAGCCTGGCATGATACCTACTTTAGCCTCACCTGGAGTGATTACTCCTGGGCAATTTGGACCGATTAGCGTAGCTCCCCGCTCCTTGATGTAAGGCTTAGCCTTCATCATATCTGCTACTGGGATTCCTTCAGTGATGGCGATGATGACTTTGATTCCTGCATCCGCAGCTTCCATAATTGCATCTGCAGCAAATGCCGGGGGTACAAAAATAATAGATGTATCTGCACCAGTAGTTTGAACTGCCTCCTCTACGGAATTAAAAACAGGTTTTTCCAAATGAGTCGAACCTCCTTTGCCTGGAGTTACGCCACCAACTACGTTAGTGCCGTATTCGATCATCTGCTGTGCGTGGAAGGAGCCTTCAGACCCGGTAAATCCTTGAACGATTACCTTGGAATTTTTATTCACTAGTACACTCATGCGTCGATTTTTAAAGTTTGCACAAAAATAGGAGATTCCCCCCACCCACAAAAGAAAAGTCTAACTATCTCTGTTGAAATTAACTTGAGAAATCTTTTTTAACTTGCTGCCATGATTGAGCAAGTGCGCTACTTGGGTCTCCTTTTTCTAATCCTCCTAGGAATTAACACCGTAGCCTTTTCCCAAAATTTCAAATACAACACAACTCAAAAAGGGGTCAATCTACCTATCCAAAATGTATTACAGGTAGATCAGGATTCTTTGGGCCGAATGTGGTTTTCGACCGTTCGAGGGGTTTATTATTCGGATGGAATACAGACCCATGCCTTACCGGATTCAATTGTAAGTAAATTTGAGTTTCGAATTGCAATTCATATTGATGAAGATGGGATCGTTTGGCTATACAATCAAAATGGCCTTCCCCGTGTATTCAAAGGAGGATATGGAAAATGGGAGGAGGAAGTATTACCAATAGATTTTGGGAATAAGCAAAGCAATCGAATTGTCTTCTTTTCAATGGGGAAAGGAAATGAGAAGCAGTTTTTTTTAGATAATGAAACTGTCTTAATCACTTGGAAAACTGGTGGAAATAATTTTCAACAACTCCCCAGACCCGATTATGTGAATTCCGGAAGGCTTTTTTCTGTGACCAAATTTCAAGGAAAAGATCATTACTTTTTTGAGAAAATGGCTGTTCAAGATGATGGAGGACAATTCAATCCGATTCTTTTTGAAGGCTTAAAATTGCCAAGCAATCCGATCATCGTGAAGCGTTCTCCTTTTTCCGGCAATTTCTACTTTTTGGGAAAAGATTATTTGGCTAAAGGCCCGGATTTTCATCATCCAATGGACTTTGCTGACTCTAATATTTCGGAATCAGATTTTGTCAGTGAGAGTAATTTTGGACTTTTCTTTAATTCTGACAATGTCTTTTATTTTTTCAATTCTCAGCTAAAAAAAATTGGCAGCTATAATCGGTTTCCTCTCATTTTAGATTTAAAAAATCAACTCAATATCTTCTACATCAATTCCGCATTTACCGATCGAGAAGGGATTCTATGGATTGCGACATCAAGAGGATTGGTCAATTTGAATAGCCTTAAATTTCAAAATTATGGACGATTCCGAGTTGATTTGATGTCTGAGGAAATTTCAGCCATTCTAGATCTTGGTAGAGGAGATTTTCTATTTGGGTTCAATAATGGGATTCAAAAGTTTTCCCAAATGGAATTGTCCACCGTCTATCGGAATTCATATGTAATTGGAGCGCCCCAAGGTCGGATAATAAATTTCAGCGAAGACCCCGATTCAGGGGAGATTTGGTTTTCCGCAAACCAAGATGGTGTGGGGAAATACTTTCCAAACTCAGACCGCACAAGCGTTTATAGACCACCTGTAGGAGAAGTCATTTCCTCCGTGATGGTGTCAGGTGATAGTGTGATTATGGCAGGGCCAAAATCCGTCTTCATTGCTCCGAAGACTGCTCAAGGAGCAAAGTTGTTTGAGCGAAATTTGATTGATGAAATACAGGAGTTGATCAATCAGCCAATTTTATTTTTAAGAAAAGCTGCCAAATTGAAAGACGGGAGGATTGTGGTCATGGCTGGGAAAAAATACATTGACCAGCCTTTGTTGCAGCAAAATGACCGATTTGTAGTGGTACAGGGTTTCGATGTTTTGGAAACTGAAAAAGGATTGCTGATTGGCTCGGATTCGGGGTTAAAGATTTTCAAAAACAATCAAGTTTCATCTTTTGAATTAAATGGTCAAGAGATTGAAAATCCAGTTTATAGTCTCTTGGAAGATTCAAAAGGACAAATTTGGTTAGGAACGGATCAAGGTGTCATTCGGATCAATGACACCGAAATTGTGCGATTTGATGAAAGTAATGGTCTTATAGGAAATGAAGTAAACCGAGGTGCCTTCTTGGAGAGTAAATCAGGAAGGATAATAATAGGGACAACGAAGGGATTCTCGATTTTCTTTCCAGAGGAGAATTTTCAAGCAAGTGGAACACCAAAAATTCACTTAGTTTCTTACCAAGTAGGAGATATTAAAAATGAAGCAGGAGAAGTGATTGAAGTTCCATATTCCAAAAATTCATTTCAAGCTGAGTTTATCGCTCCAGGCTTTGATGAATCAAAAGAACTCTGGATTCATTACCGATTATTGGGATTAGCAGAAGAGGAATGGCAAATTATAAAAGACCCGAAATCGAATCAGCTATTTTTTAATAATTTACCAGCAGGAGAGTACCAATTGGAAATCAAATCTTCCTATTCAGGGGTTGATTTTTCAGAAACTTCCTTTTCTAATCCTTTTGTTATCCTGAAGCCCTTTTACCTTCAATTCTGGTTTCTTTTTATAACCAGTTTATTCTTTGTCGCAGTTGGTATTTTAATCAACCTTATCTACCACCAGCTCAAAAGATTCGGAGTTTTGAAAGCAGCATTTGACACCAAAGAAAAGGAAAAAATATCCGCTGAGCAGCAATTCAAAAATGTCTGGGATAGCTCGAAAGACAGTTTGATTTTGACTTTAGATAACGAAGAAATTGTTGCTGTTAACCCTGCTTTTGCCAAAATGATTGGAGAGAAAACATCTTCTTTACCAGGCAAATACATGAATGATTTATTTAGCGATCAAAATTTTTGCTCCACAGAAATGCAGATGTTTGCTCCATCCAATCTTTCTAGACTGGAGGAGGGAATGACTGTAAGAACTGTTTTTCCATGGAAATCAAAATCGTTGGATATGGAACTTTATACCAAATTGATCCAAAAAGATTATCAAGGTCACAACTTGGTGATGTGCATTTTCAGAGATATTTCCATTGAAAAAGCGATCGAAAATCGTTTTCGAGATGCCAAAGAAAAGGCAGAAGAGGCCAATAGATTTAAAACCAGTTTACTTTCCAATATCAGTCATGAAATACGGACTCCACTAAATGGTATACTTGGTGGTACCGAGCACATCATGATGAGCCGTGAGGGGGATAAAGAATTATTGTCCCAGTTGGATATTATTCTTCAGAGCGGAGAGCGATTGCTCAGTACGATCAATTCAATTTTGGATATGGCGAAAATTGAAGCCAACAAAATGGAAATTAAGTACGAAAAGGTAGAGCTTGTAACCTACATCAAAACGATTTTGGTGCCTTTAAAAACCATGGCCCAGCGTAAAAATCTTGTTTTGGAGGAAGAATATCCGCAGCTGTCCATTTTAGGAAATACAGATAAACGCTTTTTGGAAATGATCTTGAATAATTTGGTTGGAAATGCAATCAAATACACCAATGAAGGGCATATCAAACTTAGAGTTGAACAAGAAAATTCAAATCTTTTAGTGGAATTATCCGATACAGGTATAGGGATGTCAAAAGATTATTTCAAGAAAATATTTGAACCATTCGAACAAGAAAGTACTGGGAATAACCGGCTTTATGATGGTACAGGACTGGGACTCAGTATCACTAAAAATCTGATCACTATGCTAGGAGGAGTGATAACTATTGATAGTCAGAAAAACGCTGGGACTGTCGTACGGCTGAAGATTCCTGTCTAAGCCAAAAATTTTTGTATTTTCAGTTTTTAAATCCTACTAAAACTCAACACTAATACATGTTTAGCCTTAAAATTCTGATTGTAGAGGACGATGCAGTTTCTGCGCTTTTGCTACAAAAGGCCTTGGAAAAAAACAAGCATGAGATTCTTGGAATTGCTGACTCTGGGGAGAAAGCGCTCGAACTTCTGACGCTAAATCATGCAGACATTGTCATGATGGATATTAATCTCGCCGGAGAATTAGACGGGATTAAAACAACAGAAATCATCAATGAAAAATACGACATTCCGGTAGTGTATTTGAGTGCGAGTTCTGATGCCGAAACACTGAACAAAGTCGTGGGGACTAATCCAAGTGCCTATGTGATCAAGCCTTTCAATATTCGAGAACTGAACATGGTGATCGAATTGGCGATCTTCAAAGACCGAAAAGAGAAAGAACTTCAAAAGTTAAATAACGAACTCGAAGAAAAGGTAAAGCAACGAACTGCTGAACTCTATGATGCAAACCGTGAGCTTACCAAAGCGCTCGAAAAAGAGCGGGAAATCAATGAACTAAAGTCTCGGATTGTGTTGAATGTATCTCATGGATTTAAAACTCCACTGACTTCGATTTTAAGTTCGGCTCAGCTGCTTCAGATTTATGGGGAAAAGGATCATCCTTTCAAAGTCAAAATAGCAAAGCATGCTATGAAGATTGAGAATTCGGTGAGAACGCTAAATAATTTGCTGACTAGCGTGCTGTTCTTTGGAAAGGCAGATGCAGATCAGATGAAATTTCGGCCAAAGAAAATGTTCACTGGAGCTTTTGTCAAGGAACTTTTAGATACAGTTAATGCGGGATTGGAAACTGACGTTAAAATCAATTCGAAAACCATCAACTTACCAAAAACAATCACTACAGATTCAGAATTGCTCTATCAAGTTTTTGAAAACCTGCTTTCCAATGCAGCTAAGTATTCAAAGGATGGTCAGGAAATCGAATTTGTGTTAGAATATAAAGACAAAAACTTAATTGGAACAGTCGTCGATTATGGGATTGGAATTCCTAAAAAAGAACAAAGTCAGTTATTTGATCGTTTTTTCCGAGCGCACAATGTCGGGATAATTGAAGGGTCAGGTCTTGGTCTTTCCATTGCAAAGAAATGTGTCGAAGTATTAAAAGGCGAGATCTCTTTCGAAAGTGTAGAAAATAAAGGAACCACTTTCGAAGTCATTATCCCAGTAACTTAATTTTGAATGTTGCTCCAAAGCAAGAACCTCAGATTCACACATCCAGGGCAATCAAGGCTGACTTTTCCTGATATTGAACTTCAGTCCGGAGAGGCTTTGGTTATTTTGGGCAAGTCTGGAAGTGGAAAAACTACTTTTTTGAATCTATTAGCAGGATTAGTTCAGCCTGAAGCAGGTGAAATTCAATTAGCAGGCACCGTGTTTTCAAGCCTTACTCCAAAAAAAATGGACCAATTTAGAGGCAAGCAGATTGGAATAGTTTTTCAAAAACCACACTTGATTGCAGCGCTATCGGTCCTTGAAAACCTTCAACTTGCAACCTATTTTTCAAAAAATAAAAGCCAAGATTTAAACGAATTGCTTTCCGAATTGGGAATTTTGGACAAGGCCAATTCCTCAGTTCTGACATTAAGTGAGGGAGAGGCTCAACGCGTATCGATAGCAAGAGCATTGATCAATCAACCTAAATTAATTTTGGCAGATGAACCTACCTCAAGCTTGGACGATGTGCATGCTAGTAGCGTGGTCAATCTGCTGAAGTATCAGGCGGAGCGAATTGGAGCAGCACTAATTATTGTCACCCATGACCAGCGGGTCAAATCACATTTTTCAAACTTCATTGAAATAGGCACCCAATGAATTTACTGAAGCTGAGTTGGAAATATTTAACCTTTAGACCGCTTTCAACCGGTTTAAATGTCCTGCTTTTGGGATTGGGTTTAGCCATTATGACTGTCCTTTTACTGATTCAAGACCAACTTGAAAAGAAAATGACAGCTGAGGCGGCAGGCATTGACCTGGTTGTCGGAGCAAAAGGCAGCCCTCTTCAATTAATTCTTTCTAGTATTTACCATGTGGATTTTCCGACCGGAAATATTCCTATGGAGGAGGCTGAAAAATTAGCGAAAAATCGTCTGGTCAAAGGAGTGATTCCATTGGCCTTGGGGGATAATTTTCAAGGTTTTCGAATTATTGGGACGAATTATGATTACCTAAAAAGCTATCAAGCTGATCTTTCAGATGGGAAACTTTGGGAGAAACCATTTGATGTCGTTCTCGGTCATGAAGTAGCGACCCAAACAAGTCTAAAAAATGGCGATGAATTTGCCGGAAGTCATGGAATCAGTGTTGGAAGCCACGATCATGAGCAGCACAATTATAAAGTTACAGGGATTTTAGCGCCCCAAGGAAACGTTCTCGACCGCTTGGTACTGACGAGTATAGAATCTGTTTGGCTGACCCACGACGAACAATCTGAGGGAGATTCTACAGCAATGGAATCAATTCAAGATCAAGATGTCTTCGACATTCCAGTTACTCAAACAGGTTTTCCAAGTTCTGAGATTCCTAGAGAAATTACCTCACTATTAATTTCCTATAGAAATCCCATGGCAGCAATACAGTTGCCTCGAATGATAAATTCCCGCACAGTAATGCAAGCTGCTTCTCCAGCATTTGAAATGGCAAGGCTTTTTGAATTGTTGGGTGTTGGGGTAAGTCTATTGAAAGGATTGGCATTTGTGCTTTTGGGAATTTCAGGCATTGGGATTTTTATAGCGCTGTATAACTCCCTGAAAGAGCGAAAATATGATCTTGCTATTCTTAGGACGATTGGTGCTACGCAATTCCAGTTGGTGCTTTTAATCCTGTTAGAAGGTTTGATGCTGACGACTATCGGCGCCTTTTTTGGGATTGGATTCGGGCACATTTTCCTTCAGCTACTCATCAGCTCTAATGAGCAATCGGTCGTGTCAGGCATCCAAGCTTGGGAATTTTTACCCGAAGAGCTTTGGGTTCTTACTTACGCATTGGCAGTCGGCTTGATAGCTTCCCTGATTCCTGCTTGGACTGCATATAAAACAAGTATAGCCAGACAACTTACACGTGTCTAATCAGTTTAATTAGTATAATTTTACGGCATGAAACGAATAAAAATATTACTTCTAGTATTTGGAATATTGACCCTAGGCGCAAGTTCTGCATTTTCTCAAACACAAAATGTGTGGAAAAATCTTTCCGAAGTGTCTTATAAAATCAGTGAAGATCAATATGGTGAATTGTATGTGCCGGTATTTTCGGCCAACATCACCAAGTTGGAAGGGAAAGTGGTAGAAGCGGACGGTTACATTATTCCATTCGAAGGAATGTTCAAGCCACAGCAAATTATTCTTTCCAGTTTGCCTCTTGCAGAATGCTTTTTTTGTGGTTCGGGAGGACCAGAGACTGTCATGGAAGTAATGCTTTCTTCACCTATTAAATACACTTCCAATCGTGTAAAAGTCCGGGGCAAGCTAACCCTGAATAGCAAAGATCCTGAAAAACTAATGTATATCCTCAAAGAGGCTACTTTGGTAAATTAAGTGCTTTTGAAGTATTATCCTTTCTAAGGAGCTTGATTAATAGCAAAGTTTATTTGCCAAATCTTTGAATTTCTCAAGAATTTCAAGCGATCTATTTCCAACTTTTCCATCCCCAATCAAGTGATTGTCTACTTGAGTTACTGGAAGAAGGATTTTGGTGGTACTGGTGATAAACACCTCGTCTGCTTCGAGCATTTCTTCAAAATAGATCGGGCGAATTGCCACGTCACCAACAATCTCGATTACATGTTTTCGTGTGATACCCCGAAGCACATGCTTTTCTGGGGTACTGACTACGCCATCTTTGATTATGAAAATATTGCTTCGTGAACTCTCGCTGATTTCACCATGCATATGATAGATCACATCTTCAGCCCCCGCCTCATTCCATTGGACACTGTGCCAAACAGGGTAAGCGTAGTTGGTTGTTTTGATCTCTGCGATGGAGCGAACGTATTCAAGAGAAAGTAATTTGATCCCCTTCTCGTATTTTTCTTGGGAAGGAAAAATCAATGATTCAGCAAAAATGAAAAGCTTTCCTTTGGCTGGAGAAAAATGATTGTCGGAAATCCCTCCAGTCAAAACCATTCGCAATCCCCCTTCCTTCAAATCATTTTTTTCGATCAAATCAGAAATGATTTGTCTCAATTCTTCACGAGAATAGGCAAGTGGAATAAAGGTCTTAGCGGCAGAAGCAATAAACCGATCTAAATAGTGCTCTAGAAATAATGGCTTATAATTTACAGTCCTGAAAAAATCAAAAATTCCATACCCGCGGATTACCGCCAAGTCCATAGGGTGAATTGTAGCTTCTTCAATTGGGATGATTTTGCCATCGGCAAAGCAGAATGGTTTCATAGCTTTTTCTGGATCAGGGAATAAAAATAGTCCCTGTAGTTGGAATAATTGCTAGCCAGTATATTTAAAATTTAATGATTTATGAAGTAAGTTTGCATTCATAAACTAAGCCACTATGAAAATCCTTAAGGTATTATTTTTTGTATTTACAGCTACAATTCTGATTTCATGTCAGCCTAATCAGGAGGAATTAAACCAAATCAAACGCGCTGAGGTGATCGCTGTGCATGATGAAGTGATGCCAAAAATCGGACAGCTGAAAAAGTTTGAGAAAGAGGCTGAAAAGCAAATTGAAATTCTTGAAATGGCAGAAACGGTGGACACTTTAAAAGTTCAAGAATTCAAAGCTTTGGCAGTTGACCTAAACCAAGCCTATGAGGCAATGTTTGTGTGGATGCGGCAATATAGCACCGAAGATGATGGGAAATCCCCGGAAGAAATTGAAGTGTATTTGATAGAGCAACAGCTTAAAGTCACTGAGGTGAATGAACAAATCAAAAGTGCATTGACAAAAGCCGAGAGCCTTTTGAATAATTAATTCAATTCTTCGGGCTCGTTTTTTAAGAAGTCTTCTACCATCGAGGAGGTGATTACTCCTTCTTTCATCCCCCAAATGTTATAGAGATAGGTGCT
>JAHEBE010000427.1 GCA_024642365.1 Algoriphagus sp. | reverse complement strand
ATAAATACGAAGGATACGATCTGGATAAAGATCAAATCGGTGATGTTCCTTATCGCCCGATTAACCTTTACAGCGTGATCGTTGAAAAAATTCCAGCAGCAGTGATATTGTGGAGAAGCTTTATGGTCAGTTTGCTTGACCGCATGGAAAAAATTCTCCCAACCCTAACACCTGATCAAATGATTGACCCATCTCCAAAAATGAAAGCTTATGATCTCAGTTAATCGAATCTCGAAAAAATTTGGAAAGCAAGAAGTCCTCAGGGACTTTGATTTAAGTTTTGCAAAAGGCAACAGTTATGCCGTAATGGGACCAAATGGTAGCGGAAAAACAACCCTGATCAAAGCTATTCTAGGGATGGTATTGCCTGATTCTGGAGAAATTCAAGTCAATGGAGCCTCAATCAAAGGGAATAACGCCTACAGAGAGGTTATTGGCTACATGCCTCAAATCGGACGATATCCACAAAATATGACTATCGGACAACTCCTGGACATGATGAAGGATATGAGACCAATGATTAAAGCGTATGACCTTGATCTGATCAAAGAGTTTGAACTGGAGAAAATGAAAGGCAAAGCAATGGGCACACTTTCAGGAGGTACCAGACAAAAAGTAAGTGCGGCACTTGCATTTCTCTTTAATCCTGAAATCTTGATTTTGGACGAACCAACAGCAGGACTCGATCCCATAGCTGTGGAAATTTTGAAAGCTAAAATCCAAAAGGAGCGATCCAAAGGAAAGCTTATTTTGATCACCTCGCACATCCTTAATGATTTAGAAGAGCTGACCAATCAAGCCGTCTACCTCTTTGAGGGCGAAGTGTTTTTTAACGATTCCATTGAAAGCCTCAAAGAGATCACCGGAGAGGAAAAATTTTCTCCTGCCATCGCCAAACTGATGCAGTGGACTTTAAAAAAAAATGTAAAAACTAAAGAATTGACCCATGCTTAAGCTACTCAAATACGCCCTTTACGATATTCTTAAGTCAAGATTTGCAATCATTTACACTTTCTTTTTGGTGTTAATAGCGATCTCTATTTACCAGATTTCCGATGATTTAGGAAAAGTTTCGCTGAGTTTGATGAACATCATGATTATGATTGTCCCCCTTATTTCAGCTGTATTTGCTACAACTCACTTTTACAATAACCTTGAGTTTATCGAGCTAATGCTCGCGCAGCCTGTCAAGCGTTCACAAGTTTTCCTCAGTCAACTTCTTGCAGTGATCATCATGTTGAGCTTATCTATTTTAATTGGATTTGGTCTTCCAATGCTTTTGTGGGGGGCAGATAGCAGTCTTATTACTTTACTTGCTGTGGGCATAATATTAAGTGCTGTATTTGCAGGTTTTGCCTTTTTGGCAAGTGTTCTAACTAGAGACAAAGCCAAAGCAATAGGAATAAGTTTGGCCCTTTGGATTTACTTCTCTTTGGTTTATGATGGCTTCGTATTGTATTTTATTTACAGCCTTGCAGATTATCCTTTGGAGAAGCCAACTCTAGCTTTAGTCTTATTGAACCCAGTAGACCTTGGAAGAATTTTGATGCTTATGCAATTGGATATTTCAGCTTTAATGGGTTATACAGGAGCATTTTTTCAAAAATTCTTTACCAGTTCTATGGGTTGGCTAACAGCAAGCTTCGCACTTATGATCTGGATGTTGGTTCCTAACCTGATTGCTATGCGAGTATTCAAGAAAAGGGATTTTTAAAATATTCAATGTTGCTGAAGCCGAGCTACCATTATCCCTGATTGCGATTTATTTGCCAATAGATAGTCGCTCAGAGGCATGGAGGAAATTTCTACTTCCTTGTTTTTTGAACTTGCATGCATCAGATGAATTCGACCGTTTTGTTCTATCGCAAAACCGGTGTGAACGATGTCTAGGTTAGTCATGGAAGTGGTGATCGCTATTAAATCGCCAGACTTGATTCCTTTCTCGAGTTTTTGAATTTCAGCTTTTGGGATGAAATAATACTTCCTGGGACTGATTTCAGCTTCGATTGCTTGCATCGCTTTTTGGTTTTCTACTTCACTCATTTGGGGATAGAATTGAGGGTTTTCTGACATAAAGGAAGGCGAGTTTGGATAAGAGGTGCCTCCGAGTTCTGCTGTCATATCTTTTAGAATTCCTTTTTTCTGATTTTCAAAAATCCAATCCGAGAAATAGTGTAAGCGACTTGGATAGCCCTCATTTTTCCCATCCCGATAGCGAATGAATTCCAACTCTTTTTCGAAGGCCTCGAAAGAAAAGTCACTTTTTTCACTCAGTCGCACCAATGTGATTACGGTTTCTAGGTAAGTAGTGCAATCCAATCCTGTCAGATTAATGACCAATTGCTCAGGTCCAGGAATCTCCAAGGTTTTCTCGATATAGGGTGTTTTGAGAAAATTCTTCCCAATAGCGATCACCTGTTGATTGGTAGCCAAGTCCGCAAGACCTTGTTGAGCAAGTTCATTTAGCGTCACCTCCAATTTGGCTTTGTTTTCTAGCGTGCAGAC
>JAHEBE010000426.1 GCA_024642365.1 Algoriphagus sp. | reverse complement strand
ATTGAAGATTATAAGAAAGAGAAAGATGATTTTTCGGATAAAAAGACAGGGAAATTCAATGCCTGGAATATCAATGTTTGTGATCAGGATATTGAGGTGATACTGAAAACCAGAGGTATTTTCGGTTTGTCTTTTGACCAGCGGATCCTTGGAATTACAAAAAAAGACAAAGATCAAGCTAGAAATGGAATTCAGTTGCTTTGGGAAAATATTGAAGGCATTGCAAAAGCTGTCTATTCTAATCCAAATCTGAGTTCTGAGCTCAAATCAAGAATCTGGAAATCGATGACGATCGGCACGGATTTCGAAGGTCTGATCGATCCTACTGATCATTATCCTACCGCTTTAGAATTTGATTTATTCTCCAACAATCTTGTTTTTGAAATCGAACAAGCTCGAAAAGACCCCAAAGCAACACACCTGTCACATCTTAAAACTAGGGAAGATACGGAAAGGCTTGTCGATGATTTTTGCTTTAACAATGCAGAGGCATTCGTCTTGGAAAATTTCCCGATTAATACTTAGAGACAGCGGAAACTTAAGGGTCAATCTTCCCCAAATATTTCTTTAACGACCCATCCTTTACCCCACTCTTCTTTTTCCTGCTCAGACCAAAGCTCGGGGAAGAAAATTACTTTCTGAAAGCGAGGAGGTAAATACTTCTGCCAGTTTGTACCTCCAGTAGCTGCTATGTCTACTGGGTCTTTTTGAAGATATCTGACTGCAGATTTATAATGCGCCAAAGGCCAGAACACATTGGCTTTCAGATCAAATTGACGCATTATTTCTGTGAGTTTATCGCTTTGATTGTCGATACTCATGTATTGTTGCCAGAGATTTTTTCTACGATAATTCTCAATCAATTCGATTAATTTTTTACCATACTTCAATTCAAAATTCTTTAAGGTCAAAGTCTTTTGACCAGTAGCTAATTCAATTGCTCCCTTTTGCCAATACAGATGTTCAAATAAATCGTCCGCAGGAGAATGGTAATCGTGCTCATTACGAAACTGAAGTGAAACCAAATTGAATCCATCTGTGGCCATTAATTCAATTTCGCGGTATTGTGCACTTTGAAAACCACTTGATGGAAGCAAAGACATCCGAAATTTCAAAAATTGCTCGCGCTCCATTCCCTTCCACATCATAGCAAAAGAGCTAATCAAATGGTCAAAATACATCATGATCCGCTCCATTCGCTCGATAAAAAAATCTTCTTTTATCGGATTTTTATCAGATATCTGCTCCATTTCAGATATGATCAACTTGAAATAAAGTTCTGTAATCTGGTGATAGATTATAAAAATCTTTTCATCCTTAAAACTGGTTTTAGGCTGCTGTAGGGATAGTAAGACGTCCAAGTTGATGTATTCCCAATAAGTCAAATAGTCTGCATAAAGTAAACCTTCCAAATAGGAAAGCATATCCTGACCAGAAGCTTTGAATTTCTCTTGCAGTTCGTGGATTTTATCTAATATCCTTGGATCAAACTCGGACTCTTGCATGGGTTCTTTTTTAGTGAAAAAGGTAGTTTTTTAGGCTACGATCTATTTACTTCGAATTATTAAAATTGGCTTTTCTTCACAACAAAAGTCATTGATTCAATCTTATAAACCAAAATAACATGGAGGCTATTGCAATCCAAAAATCTCAAAAGCAGGACACATTTGAAGGGGTAGATTTTCTAGATTTGGACGATTTGCTTACAGAAGAGCATAAATTAATCCGAAGTTCAATTCGTGATTTCGTAAAAAAAGAAATCTCTCCTTACATAGAAGATTGGGCTCAGAAAGCCTATTTCCCTTATGATATCGTAAAGAAGTTTGGAGATGTAGGTGCCTTTGGACCTCAGATTCCCGCCGAATATGGAGGTGGCGGATTAGATTATATCTCATATGGTCTAATCATGCAAGAAATCGAACGCGGTGATTCTGGAATGAGATCTACTGCTTCTGTTCAGGGATCTTTGGTTATGTATCCGATTTATAAATTTGGTTCAGAAGAGCAGCGCAAGAAATTCCTGCCAAAACTTGCATCTGGTGAGTATTTGGGCTGTTTTGGTTTGACCGAACCAGATCATGGTTCTAACCCAAGTGGAATGGTGACTAACTTCAAAGATATGGGTGACCATTATTTGTTGAATGGTGCTAAGATGTGGATTTCAAATTCCCCAAAAGCCGACGTTGCGGTGGTTTGGGCAAAAAATGAAGAAGGAAGAATCCATGGATTAATTGTTGAGCGAGGAATGGAAGGCTTTTCTACTCCAGAAACTCATGGCAAATGGTCTTTGAGAGCTTCTTGTACTGGCGAATTGGTCTTTGATAATGTGAAAGTTCCAAAAGAGAACTTGCTTCCAGGAAAGTCTGGACTAGGAGCGCCGATGATGTGTTTGGATTCAGCAAGATTTGGGATTGCATGGGGAGCAATTGGTGCTGCCATGGATTGTTACGAATCAGCTCGAAAATATGCAGCTGAGCGAATTCAATTTGGAAAACCAATTGGAGG
>JAHEBE010000425.1 GCA_024642365.1 Algoriphagus sp. | reverse complement strand
AGAACCTCCGGTAAAGTGCCAAAATTGTGGAATCCAATTACGGGTGAAATGGAAGATGTTTCCTATGAAATCAAGGAGGGGAGAACTATTGTACCTGTAAACTTTGCCTCTTGGGATGCCTTTTTCATAGTGTTTGATGGAAAAGCAGTTCAAACTTCTCACCAAGTAAAAGCTAAGAATGAAGTTCTGGTGAAAGAATTGAAATCCGTTTGGAAAGTAGGCATTGCGGGGAAAACTGTCGAATTCCCTTCGTTAGTTTCCTGGCATGAAAATTCAGATCCTGACCTAAGGTATTTTTCAGGTACTGCCAGTTATAAAACAAGCTTTGAGATGGATGAAATTAATCAAACAAGTAGCTACGAATTAGATCTTGGCGAAGTGAGCGTAATGGCTGAAGTTTGGCTCAATGGCAAAAACTTGGGAATAGTATGGAAAAGTCCTTTCCGATTGAAAATTAAAGATGGCTTGAAAGCTGGTCAGAATGAACTTGAAGTTAAAGTGGTAAATTCTTGGGTAAATAGATTGGTAGGGGATGCCCAACCTGATGCTAAAAAATCAACATTTACAACCATGCCATTCTACCAGGCAAATTCTCCTTTGGTCAAATCAGGCTTAGTGGGACCGGTTCGATTGATGATAGTAGAATAATAGTTAATTCCTGCTTTTTGAACAAAAATGCAGGTTTATTTCAAACAAGGTTGAGTTTTAACTTAGCCTTGTTTCTTTTTTTATAACCTCTAATGCTAAAATTTTCAAGCTTTTGTTGGAAAGCATGGAGTCCATATCCTTTCTGACTTTCATCATTTCAAAGTGTAAAGGGCAAGGGTTTTTATCAGAGCACTTATCCAAACCTAAAGCACATCCCACAAAAAGATTATCTCCGTCGATTGTTGAAATGATTTCTTTAAGCGTAACCTTATTTTGGGATTCTTTAACGTAAAATCCCCCATTCGGTCCTTTTGTGGAAGAAATCAGTTTTGCTTTGACCAATTGCTGTAAAATTTTTGCAGTAAACGCTTCTGGGGCATCGATTTGTTGACCGATTTCTTTAGCGCTTGTTTTTTTTTCTTCCAGGCTTTGTGTCCATATAAAAATTACTGCTTTGGTTGCATATTTTGAAGCTTGGGAAAACATAACGTTGGTTTTGTTCGAAATTTAAGGGTTTTTGTTAATGCAGAAAAGCCGAACCAAGATTTGATTCGGCTTTTTCAATTAAGAAAACCTAGAATTAATTATTTTGGAAGAAGTACTTGGTCTACCACATGGATAATTCCATTGGAAGCAGCCACAGTACCCAAGATTTTTGCGCCATTGATGGTAATAGAACCGTCTTCTGCCACGGCTACTGTTACAGATCTTCCGTCTGCAGTACCCAAATTTTTACCGTTCATAGTTGCAATATCTTCCACATTGTAAACACCTAATAGTACATGATATTCAAGGATGTCTCTCAAAGTCCTTTGATTTTCCTTTTTCACCAAATCATCTAAGGTGCCAGCTGGCAAGGCATCGAAAGCAGTATTGGTAGGAGCGAAAACTGTAAATGGACCTACGTTAGTTAAAGCGTCAACATATTCAGCTGCTTGCAAGGCTGCCACAAGGGTAGAATGATCCGCTGAGCCTACAGCAACTTGTACAATATTTGGGTTTGATACATCATCAACTACTCCTGATTGGCCGGTAAGAGAGTTGGTTCCTTCAGTTACCTCGGAACTTTCATTGGTCTGATTCTGTCCCCCGCAGGAAAATCCTAGGAAGGCAATGCCAATTAACAGATTGCTTAAATTCTTTTTCATAGATTTTGGATTTTGGATAAAGCTTGGTTTGGGGTAAAGAGTCTATTCACTTTTTCTGTGATAAATGTATTATCTAAAATATAAAAGACAAAATTATCCATTAAAATTATTTTAATTAATTTTTTAAATTTTTCCAAAAAACACTTCATAATTCCTATTGTAGCTATTTATGATTAAACATCTTGATAAAATCACAGATTAATTAGGTGATAAAAATCATATTTTTAAATTAAAAAAAGAAATAAAGATATTTTTATCCTTTAAATCTTATCAATACATTTGAGCACATTTAAAGATGAAGAGGATGCTATCTAAAGCCTGTAAGTATGCCATCAACTCAATGATCTTCTTGGCTGCACAATCCGAGAGTGATCGAAGATTTGGGATCAAGGAGATTTCTTCTGCGATTAACTCACCAGAAGCATTCACTGCTAAAATTCTTCAAGTCATGGTTAAAGAAAACCTGTTGTCCTCGATCAAAGGTCCAAATGGAGGATTTGAAATAAATGAGTCGGGGAAAAATGCGACAATTTATCGGATTGTTCAATTGATTGATGGGGATTCAATTTTCATGGATTGTGCGTTAGGGCTTGCTGAATGTTCAGAAACTCATCCCTGTGCGCTTCATTCTAAGTTCCAAACGATTCGGGATCACCTGACTGGAATGATGATGTCAACCACTTTACGCGGATTGGCTTCTGGGATTCAGGA
>JAHEBE010000110.1 GCA_024642365.1 Algoriphagus sp. | reverse complement strand
TAGCGAATCAATCTCAAAAAACCTTTAAAAAGCGATTTTTAACAAGATTAGGTAATCGGTTTTCCTTCGTAACAGTGGATAATGTGGGATATTTTTATTCGGAAGAGGGAATGACCTATCTCGTAGAAAATGGGTCTACTCAACGTCAATTGATTGATCATACTTTGACTGAATTAGAATCAGAGTTTTTAGATCCAATGAAATTTTATCGAGTAAATCGTGGGATGATTATCAATCTAGAATCCTTGATTGAAATTAAGCCCTATTACAATGGGAGGCTAGTCTTATCGATGAATTGTAAAAGTGACGATGTTATAGTGGTGGCACGCGAGCGTGTCAATGAATTCAAAAATTGGATCAATCAATAAGATCTGCAATTCAATCCAGAGGTAATTTTCTTAAGATCCTTTCCCAAAAATCTCTTCCGGACTGGTCGGTTTGACTAGGATAACGGATTCTTTTTCCACAACTACGGAACCGGGATGTGATCCTTTGACTTTTCGTACAAATTTGACTGGAGTGTAAATAACCGGCGCCAAAGACTCGGTTTTGTTTTTGGAATAATATGCGGCTAGCTGTGCCGCAGTTTCTAATACAAGAGCAGGAAGGCTTTGGTTGATCGCTTTTTTGATTAATACATGTGAACCGGCTACCATACGAGCATGCAGCCAGAGGTCATCTTTTTTAGAGAAGTTCCGAAGCATTTCATCGTTTGATTGGGCTGATTTTCCAACCCAAATAGTATGTCCTTCAAACTCAAAAATTTTGAAAGGAAGTACCTCCACTTCTTTTTGCAGGACTTTATCTTCTCCATGTGATTTGATAAATGACTTCAAAGATTTGTAATCCTTGACTTCTTCCAGAAGCATTATTTTAGCTTCGATTTGACCGGCTTGAATTCTTTTAGATTCAATGTTTTTTCCCAGTTGATCCCATTCAAGTTTTCTGTTTTTACTTTTTCGATAGAGTGTTGCAGCTAAATCTTGAGGCTTTTGATTTGGTTTTAATTGGACCTTAATAGTTTCTCCTGAATAAAAATTCTGCAATTCCAACTCCGTCACTCCAGGTAGAAATTGATGCAAATTCGCCATGATTACATCTGCCAATTCCGATGGAGGGGAAGATTCTTGAAGCTCTTGAAGTTTTTGACTGGATTTTTCTAAATAAGCCTGATGACGCTTGAGTTGATCCTGGTACTTTTTAAGGAGGCTTGATTTCTCTCGTTCAAAATTCCCTTTGATAAATGCCAGGTAAAACAATTCATTGGCTGCTTGAATCGGATTGGAAAAGCTGCTGATCGGATTTGGATCGGGTAATAAACTCAAATAAACTTCCGATCCATTGGTGGCGATGGTAAACAATGGGCTCTCCAAAGAATCGATCAATTCTTGCATCAGTTCCCATTTTCCATCTAAATCAGCTTCCAAATATCCCTTGGACTTCAACCAGTTTCTTGGGATTTGGCCAAGTGTAGGTAAAAACTTTGCGGCATTTCCATCAAGCCGCTTAAACTCTTCAAAACTGACATCCAATTCTTTACCAAGAGTAGTCCAGTCTAAACTTTTGTCCTCAATCAATTCATTTCGAAATAATTTTATTGGGGCCAAAGCATCGACATCGTAGAGAAGTACATTACTTCGATTTCCATGGAGCTTAAATAGGAGTAATTTCCCTGAGTCAAACTTAAAAAAGAAAGCGCGCTCAAAGGGCAACACTTGACAATCATTAATCCGATCTCCAATCAGCTCCTTGAAGTGATTGATGCTGTGATGTTTTGCACGTTTGAAATCTTTGGGAAAGGATAGAAATACTTGTGGGGGATCTAAATGGGCCTTCAGATAACTGACTTCACTTCCATGTGCAGCTTCAATAATCAGCTCATTTTTGTTTTGAGAAAAGCAAGCAAGAATTGTTTTGCCTGTGAATTCTGATTTTAGAGCAGGGCAGAGGTATCGAAGGAAATGGTAATTTAAGTGCATTAGGGAATGAAAATTTCCTGATTGTCATAACCAAGTGAGATTCCATCTGGAAGTTCGGAATCAATCTTTGCATGTAAGCCCAAACGATGGGAAATGTGCGTAAAATAAGTTTTCCTTGCCCCAATCTTTTTTGCCATCGCAATTGCTTCAGCCAAAGTAAAATGAGAAATATGTGGCTCTTGCTGCAAAGCATTTAAGATCAAGGTGTCTGTTCCCTCGATCAATTTTAAGGATTCTTCCGAAATGAAATTTGCATCGGTGATGTAAGTAAAATCTTTAATTCGGAAGCCCAATACCGGTAATTTGTAATGTAAAACAGGTATTGGCGTAATTTGAATGCCCTCAAACACGAAAGCAGAATCATCAATTTCAATTGGCTCAACTTGTGGGATTCCGGGATAGCGATTGCCAGAAAAAATATAGGAAAACTCTCTTTTGATTTGATTTAAGACATTTGGCTTACCAAAAACAGGCATGTCTTTTTGCTGCCGAAAATTGAATGGCCGAATATCATCCAGTCCTGCAGTATGGTCTTTATGTTCGTGAGTCATCAGGACTGCATCCAGTTTTTTGATACCGGCTCGCAGCATTTGCATTCGAAAATCTGGACCAGTATCCACTACTAAGCTTTTTCCGCTCACCTCGATATGGATTGCAGAGCGAAAACGCTGATCCCGAAAATCAAGGGAAGTGCATACCTCACAATCGCAGCCGATGACAGGTACACCCTGAGAAGTGCCGGTACCGAGCAGCGTGACTTTCAAAATTTTAGATGGGTTTGACGGATTTCAGTTAAGAAATCCTGATTTGATTTGGAAGAAAAATCCTGAGGATTGAAGTTGAGTTCAATCAGAATGTCTACTAAGGCGTTTATTTTTCCTTCGAGGGGGAAATATTTATTCACGATCACCACCTTACTTTCATTGAGGACGCAATAGCCCGATTTGAAATTGCCCTTTTCGTAGCGAAGCATGTAATCTGTTTCGGCAAAGAGGTTTTCAAGTTTATCAAGAAAATGTTTGGTGTATTTGATGGCCATCGACTAGCTCAGATATTTCTTAACAGTAGCGAGTACTTTATCAAAATCGAGTGGTTTCTGAATAAATTCATCGAATCCAATTTTTCGAAAATCATCCATCGTATAGTTGTTGATATTTCCTGAGATGGCGATAATCGGAAGTTTTGATTTGATTGGATCCTGGAGATTACGGATCATTTTGGTGCATTCCACCCCGTCAAGCACAGGCATGCTAATGTCCATGAGAATCAAATCAAAGTCTTCTTTTTCAAGAAATTCCAATACCTGTTTCCCATTTCTTGCGGCTTTCATTTCGTAGTTTTCAAATGCCAGCACACTTTTGGTCAGATTGATAATAATGGAGCTATCTTCTCCTACCAATATTTTTTTTGCCTTGCTCATAGTTCAAAAGTAAGTTCTTCAGCTAGATACTTTTCAAAAGTTGACTTTTCATTTTTTAATTTTTCAAGATATTCCTCCACTTTTTCCCAATTTGAATCTCTACCAAATGACTCCAAAGTTTTGGCCATCAAATAGATGGAATTGGCTCCGAGCGTACCTGAATTACCCTTTAAGATATGAAGATTTTCGACTAATTCTTGCTGATTCTTTTCAGAAAGGGCTTTTTCGACATTACTCAACAGATTCGTTGCCTCGAAAAGAAAGTCAGTAAACACCCCAATAATTGTCTCTTTGGAGTTGTATTTCATCAGCTGGGACACTACTGTCAAATCCAACAAGAGGGGTTTGATTTCTTTAGATTCGGAACTAGAAAGCGGCACATTTGCCGGACTAAGATGGGAGCCAATCACCTCAAGAAATTCCTTGGGACGGATTGGCTTAGTGATGAAATTAGAGAATCCCATTTTCAAAAAACTGCTACGGTCGGATTCTTCGGCAAAAGCAGTCACAGCAATGATGGGACTTTCTGAAAGCTCACTATGTTGGATTTTCTTTAACGCGGAAATTCCATCCATTTTGGGCATCTGAATGTCCATCAAGATCAGATCAAAAGGCTCTTTGGTTAATAAATCTATAGCGTCCAGTCCATTAATAGCACTTTTGTAGCTATAGTACTGCCCGATTAAATTTTCGAAGAGCTTTCGGTTCAAGTCATTGTCATCAACAATCAAGACCTTTTTGCTTTTCATTTCCTTACTTTTAGATTTCGAATGAAAAATTAGAAAAAATATTCTTGAGAACACAACAGTTTTTGATCCTTGTAGTAGGTCCGACAGCAGTTGGCAAGACTTCGCTTTGTTTAAAACTTGCTGAGCAGTATCAAACCGGCATTGTTTCCTGCGATAGCCGTCAATTTTATCGTGAAATGAATTTGGGAACTGCCAAACCAAATGCCACTGAATTAGCTGCTGCGCCACATTATTTTATTAATTCACGGTCTGTGGATGAAGACTATGATGTCAAGCAATTCGAACAGGAAGCGATTGATCTACTTGAAAAACTTTTTGCAGAAAAAGAAGTCGTAATTATGACTGGCGGGTCGGGGCTTTTTGCAAATGCCGTTACCGAAGGCTTGGATGAAATACCTGAAATTGATCCTGAAATCCGACCCAAAATAATTGGGACTTATCAGGAAAAAGGACTCGAATTTTTACAACAAGAGGTCAAACGATTGGATCCAGATTACTTTGAACTAGTAGATCAGCAAAATCCCCAACGGTTGATGCGAGCGCTTGAAGTGATTCAGGGTACTGGAAAGCCTTTCAGTGAATTTCGTGTAAAGCATAAAGTAGAGCGACCCTTTCAAGTCATAAAGATAGGGCTGGAGCGGCCAAGAGAAGAACTCTATGCTCGAATAGAAAATCGGATGGATTCCATGATTGCTTCGGGACTTTTTGATGAGGCAGATGCGCTTTTTGGAAAACGCCATTTGAATGCATTAAAGACCTTAGGCTATACGGAAATCTTTGATTTCATGGAAGGTAAGTATGATCGGGAAGAGGCAATTCGCCTGCTCAAAAGGAATTCCCGTCGCTACGCCAAAAGGCAGTTAACCTGGTTTAAAAGAGATCCTGATGTACAGTGGTTTGATCCTGAAAATGAGGAAGCTATCCTAGATTACATCAAGAATCAAATGGCCTGAAAACCAAATAGTTTTGCCACCCATTTGTATGGGGCTTTCGAGATCAATTGATTGTATTGATGCCGATTGATTTTGATTTCTTTCAAAAGATCTTTTGCTGTGGTAGCTAGTTCTTTCTTAAGGTTTTCCGATTTGATGGCAGCCTTCAATTCCTGCGGATTTTCTTTATCAATCAAATTATGTCCCAGCTCCGGGTTCAATTCCTTAAGCTTGAAAAGCAACTCTTTTTGAAGATTTACTTTCCGTTGGAGGGTGTTTTTGACAGTGAGAAAGAAGAGCACCAAGGCTCCGCCCATCGTAAGAAATAGTGGTATAAAACCCATGTTAGATACTTAAAATGTCTATCAGTTTGAGGTGATCAGGGTTGATAGGTTTGGTCTTTCCGATACAATCTGCAAATGGGGTGTAAAGCACTTGTTGATTGACTACACCTGCCATGTGAAACTGAAGTCCCATCTGCAATCCTTCTACCGCAGCCATACCACAGCGACTCGCCAATACTCGATCTCTGGCAGTTGGACTTCCACCACGCTGAATATGACCCAGTGTTGTTACTTTAAATTCTTTGTTATTATCCTTAATCAAGGCCTTTACTTTTTGCATGACCTCTTCGGCATTCCCTTCATCGTCTCCTTCCGCAACCACAATGATGCTGGAAGACTTACTTTTTCTAAGGTTTTTCAACGATTTAACGATTTCCCGAATATCGGTTTTCGTTTCTGGAACCATAACAAACTCAGCACCACCACCAATTCCGGATTCCACCGCAATAAATCCCGCATCTCTTCCCATTACTTCAATGAAGAAAATGCGATCGTGCGCAGCGGCCGTGTCGCGGATTTTATCAATCGCCTCCAATGCGGTATTTACTGCTGTATCGAAACCAATCGTGTAATCAGTTCCATATAAATCATTGTCAATCGTTCCCGGACAGCCAACCGTTGGTATTCCATATTCCTCAAAGAAGATTTTGGCTCCGGTAAATGTTCCGTCACCACCAATCGCTACAATTCCTTCAATTCCAAATTCTTTTAAGCTTTCATAGGCTTTTTTACGGCCTTCTGGAGTTCTGAACTCAGCCGAGCGGGCAGACTTTAGGATTGTTCCACCTCGCTGCACAATATTACTTACAGAGTAAGATTGCATTCGCTTGATATCTCCTTCGATCATCCCCTCATATCCTCGGTAAATGCCATAAACTTCCAGTCCTTTATAAATTGCGGTTCGCACTACTGCGCGTACACAAGCATTCATTCCTGGACTATCACCACCTGAGGTAAAAACTGCGATTTTTTTCATTTCAATAGGTTTGTGGCCCAAAAATAAGGATTAATGAATGATTGACCTTGATTTCTGGCATTAATAAAATTTTAAATCTAGGATACGGATTCGATTCTTGGATAGGAAGCTGAAAATCTAGATTTTGTTTTCATGAACTATCGACAACTCGAAAATCCAGCTATTCAACTCTCTGAAATCGGACTGGGATGCATGTCTTTGCCTCGGACGTTTTCGGAAGCAAAATCAGTGATCGCCGCGGCTTGTTCAGGTGGAATCAACTTCTTGGATACTGCGGATTTGTATGAAAAAGGTTGGAATGAAGAAGCAGTTGGTCAGGCTATTAAAGACAAACGAAAGGATTTGATTTTGGCAACCAAAGTAGGCAATGAATGGCGAGAAGATGGGGAATCCTGGGATTGGAACCCAAGCAAAAATTATATTCTGAAAGCGGTAGAAAAAAGTCTATCCCGGCTTCAGACAGATTACATTGATCTTTATCAATTACACGGAGGAACGATCGAGGATCCCTGGGAAGAAACCTTGGAAGCCTTTGAGCAACTCAAGCAGGAAGGGAAAATCAGAGCATTTGGTATTTCTTCCATTCGGCCAAACGTAATCCGGCATGTGCTATCCATGGCTAATCCCAGTACGATCATGATGCAATACAGCCCTTTGGACCGAAGACCAGAGGAAGCAGCTTTCCCTGAGATAGCCGCAAGTAACACCAAAGTGCTGGTGCGAGGAGCTTTTGCCAAAGGACTTTTGATCGATAAGGAGCCAAGTTCCTATTTGGCGCATGATCAAAAAGCGGTTGGGGAATTTCAGGCCTTTGTCCGCGATCAGTCATTTTCCCCAGAAGCTTTGCTGATACGTTTTGGTTTGTCGCAACAGGTAGTTGGCTCATTGGTGATAGGAGCAAGTTCTGCTACACAAGTGGAAAAAATGCTAGCAGGCTATGAAATGAGTCAGAGGATCACTGATGAAATCCTCTACCAGTTTCAACAAAAATTCCCCGTTAATCACTACGATTCCCACCGCTAAACATTCCAGTTGATTGCTTTCTAAATATTAGGTTTATTCAACCTCTCAAAGAAAAAAATAACTCCAGATGAAAAAATCTCTACTCTTCATTTTTCTATTTGCCTTGCTGTTTTCCTGTGAAACCAAAGCACCGCTTTCTGATTTGGAAAGCAAAGCCGCTGCGGTCGAAATTATCCGGGATGATTTTGGAGTGCCACATATTTATGGCAAGACGGATGCAGATGTCGTGTTTGGTTTGCTTTACGCCCAGTGTGAGGATGATTTCAGAAGAGTAGAGCGCAATTACATTTGGGCGACAGGGAGATTGGCAGAACTTGAAGGCGAGGAAGCGATCTATTCTGACCTTCGAGCTAATCTTTATATGACAGAGGCAGAGGCCAAAGCTGCCTATGAAAAAGCGCCGGATTGGTTGAAGGCACTTTGCCAAGCTTTTGCCGATGGGGTAAATTATTACCTGGAAACACATCCGGAAGTCATTCCTCAGGTCATCACGCATTATGAACCTTGGATGCCGATGTTTTTCTCCGAAGGTTCCATCGGGGGAGATATAGAGCAGATTCCAACCAGTCGAATCAAGGCGTTTTATGAAGAAAATAAAAGCTTGGCTTTAAACGAATTTGGAAATGGGCTAAACCATCAAGCAATGCTAGACGAACCTAAAGGCTCGAATGGGATTGCTGTTTCGGGTAAATTAACCGAGTCAGGAAATGCGATGTTACTGATCAACCCACACACTTCCTTTTATTTCCGACCGGAAGTCCATGTAGTTTCAGAGGAAGGGCTCAATGCCTACGGTGCCGTGACTTGGGGTCAGTTTTTTGTATATCAAGGCTTTAATGAAAAAACAGGTTGGATTCACACCTCTACTTTTGTGGATTTTATCGATGAGTTTGTAGAAAAAGTGACAGAAAAGGAAGGGAAATTCCAGTACCAATATGGAACCGAAATGCGTGATGTGGAGTCCCAGACTGTGGTGCTGAAATACAAGGAGGGGGATCAAATCAAAGAAAAATCATTTACTTTTTATCGCACCCATCATGGACCGATTACTCATAAAATCGGGGAGGACTGGGTTGCCACCAAGATCAACTGGGATCCGGTAAATGCCTTGACACAAAGCTATACCCGAACCAAGTTGGCTAACTACGCGGCCTTTAAAGAAATGATGGATATCCGAACCAATTCCTCGAACAACACAGTTTTCGCGGATGCGGAAGGTAATATTGCTTACTTCCATGGCAATTTTATCCCGAAGCGGGATGACTCTTTCGATTTCCAGAAACCGGTAGATGGCTCCGATCCGAAGACGGACTGGAATGGAACCCATAGCGTCGATGAAAGTATTTTGATTCTCAATCCCCAAAATGGCTGGATTCAGAATACCAATTCTACGCCTTTTACTGCCGCGGCTGAGTTCAGCCCAAAGCAAGAAAACTATCCGCGCTACATGGCGCCAGACCAAGAGAATTTCCGCGCCCTGCATGCCGTGAAGGTGTTGACTGACGCTAGCAACTTAAATTTAGATCGCTTTATTCAATTGGCTTATGATCCTTATTTACCGGCTTTTGAATTTCTGATTCCTAAACTCCTTCTGGCATACGGTGAAAAAGGAGCTTTGCATCCAGACTTGGCCGAAGCGATTGAAGTCCTTCAAAATTGGGATCTACGAACTTCCAAAGAATCCGTTGCCATGTCGCTGGCGCATTTTTATGGAATGAATTTTATGAAGAATCATGGCAATATCAATTACCTGATTCCCTTTAACGCTGGGAAAGGAACAGCT
>JAHEBE010000109.1 GCA_024642365.1 Algoriphagus sp. | reverse complement strand
GACTCATTCGATCAATCACACAAATGGGAAGACCAATAACAGAATCAGTCGATGAATGGCTTAGGCACTAAGTAGTTGCTGAGGGTCAATGGATCCAAAACGACGCTCCAGCAAGCCATGTCGCCAGCCGAGATTAAATGCTTTCAGATGTGACTTTTGATTAGTAAACAAAAAGCCAAGCGTGTTTTTAGGAAGGCTAATCAAGCAAAAAAACAGAAAGAAGATCCAGGAGTTATCCACATTTCGCCGCATGAAATGCAGTCGATTTCGAGTTTGATAGTAAACTTTCAATGGTGAGTTTTTTCCTGTGCTGATGGATTCCTTGTGTAGGACATGCGCTGATTTTAAAACTTTCAACTCGTATCCCACTTCTTTTATTCGCTCCGACCAGTCCAGTTCCTCATAGTAGAGGAAATATTTTTCATCCATCTGGCCCGCTTCCCGGAGGACATTTCTGGGAATCATTACCGCCGCTCCATGAAAATATGGAGTGACTGCCAAAGTCGGGGCCACCAGGCTTTTTAAGGGTGCGTTTCTTCCGGTAAGTCTGTGGATCGGCGTGTAGCCGGCAAATTGGACCTTCTCAGGATTTTCAGCATAGCGAAGCACTGGAGAAACTGCGCCGACGCGAGGAGTATCAAAAGCCATTAAAAGTTTTTCAATCACCCCGTCCTCTAATTCTGTATCGTTATTTAAAAAGAACATGTAATCTCCTTTTGCCGCCTTGATGCCAAGATTATTGGCTCCGGCAAATCCTAAGTTTGTGGCTGAGTTGATGACTTTAATTGCAGAAAAAAACTGCTGATAAAAGTTTTCGTCAGAGCCTTTTTGCTCATTATCAACGAGGATCACCTCTAGCTTAGGGTAGGAAAGACGGGCTAAGCTTTGTAGCAATTGCCCGGTCACTTCCGGCTGCTTGTAGTTGACAGTGATGATACTGACTAGGGGAGTTTTCATTAAGGATATACTTTTCTACCGATCACCTGAATCGCATTTCCCTCATTTTTTCTGTGGAAAATTCGATCTAGGTGGATCAATCCTTTAGCAATTGGAAGGGTAAGCAACTGTGTAATGACACCGGCTTTTTTTCCCAAATAGGCAAGTTCCCAGGCCAATCGAGAGATGATTCCGTCAGAGTACGATGCGTGAACAATTTCAAATCCTTCAGATTCAAATCGGGCTTTTAGTCCTTCCAAATCATAAACCTGACCTACGTGCTCCTCTTCCAACCAATCGTGATGTTCTTCAAAATAGCGCTCTGGAAAAATTGTTTTTTGAGTTACGTTCGGGATTTTTACCAAAAAATGTCCTCCTGGCTTGAGCTTTTCATAGACCGTTTTAAAGGGCATTTCTTCAGGCAAAATATGTTCAAAAACATCTACAGAGAACACAAAATCCAAATCACATAGCGTGGTGTTTTCCAGAAATGCATGATGCGTTCGGACGTTAGGAATTCTTGATTTACTGATTGCTTGGTTGACTGTAGCTACGCGATCCCCGTCAATATCCAATGCATGTACAATCGAATTAGGCATCGCTGCGGCTAAGCTAAAAGCATATTCGCCATAGCCAGTTCCCAAATCTAGAATTTCAGATTTTTCGGAAAACTGAATCTCTTGGATCAACTTTTTGAAAATGGTGAATCGGGCATAATTTCCAACGTTGGTGTATCCGAACGTTTGATTGAAAAGTTTCGACAGCATCGGGGAATGATTCATTCTTGAGCTGGTAAAAACTTGCGCTTGTCCAAAGGTTAAATTCATGATGTTTTTAATTTAAAGTTTTGAGTGTAGAGTTCTTTTGTAAAATCGATTAGCGCCCGGCTTGAAGAAACTTCCAAATATTTTTTGATCCGAATCTGGCCCAGTGCAATGGTGGCAACAATACTGATGCTCGTTGCTACTGCGGCACCGATCAATCCAAAGGATTGAATCAAAACGAAATTCAAGATGATATTTACTGCCAAACTGAATCCCAACATTTGAAAGTTTACCTGCGGCTTTCCCACTGCGTCCAGTGCCAATCCAAAGACTCTTCCCCAAGGTTTGATCAAAGTGGCCGGAACCAAAATCATCAAAAGTGGGACAGCGCCTAGGTATTCTTCTGAACCTAGCAGCGTCACAATTGGACTTGCAAACAACAAAACCAAAAGTGCAGCAGGAGCTAACAGTACAAATAAAAGCAGGATTCCACGGGCATATTCGGTATTAAGTTGAGTGACATCATTTGATCGGTGAGTAGCCGCCAATCTCGGATAAATCGTTTGGCTCAGTGCTGAAAGTGGCAGCTCAATGTATTGGATGATTTTGGTGGCCAGATGAAATAATCCCACTGCTGCAGGATTCAAAAAATATCCGATCATGAAGATATCCGCTTTTTGGAAAAGCATCGAAAAGAGGTTTGTACCTGCAATGAACTTCCCATATTGAAGTAGTTCTTTTATCCAGTGAATGCTAGGAAATCCAAAGGTCCCAAGTTTTAAAAACCTTGAGATCGCCAAGGGAAACAGGCAGGCGATCCCCTGTGTCAAAAGGATGGAATAAAATGATAGCCCTCCATTCCAATAGCTTACCAATAGCCCCAAAACAAACGCGATCAAATAGCTCAGGTTGAGTAGGAGGTAAGCGCTGTTTTTGCCTTTTGCAAAACACAAAACAGAAAGTCCCTGAATCAAACCAATACTCATCAGTGGTAAAAAGGAAAGCTCAAGCAGCTCGGTTAGCCCAGGCATTTTCCAAAATGAAGCAATCGGTGTTGCGAACGCATACAATACCAGGGAAGCTAAACTGATATAGATTAGATGAAGGAAAAGTGCCGAACCCATTAACTGTTTTTCAGATTCTGGAAAAATGATCAGGTATCGTGTCAATCCGTTTTGGAGTAAACCCTGTCTCAATCCATCAACCAAGGCGATCAGCGTGAGATACATCCCCCAGGTTCCAAATTCAGCCTGAGAAAATTCTCGCACTACGACAAGAAACAAAATCATATTACTCATGAGAAATGCCGCTTGCCCACCTAAAGCAAGGACAGTCCCCGATAAAATTTTACTTTTTAGCAAGGCTTTCATTAGCTGGCAATTTGATGGTAAAGCGCAATCGTCTGATCTGCAATCGTGTTCCAGGAATAATCTTTGACCACTCGGTTTTTGCCCTGAATACCCATTCGCTTTGCCAATAGCGGATTAGTCAAGAATAGATTCATCGCAGCAACGAATGTTTCGGGCTGGGAGGGATCACAAAGAATTCCGTTGAAACCAGTAGTGACGCTTTCTCGGATGGAGGCGATGTCAGATGCAATCACCGGAATGCCTTGAAGGTTTGCTTCTAACAAAACAATCCCCTGCGATTCGTAGACGGATGGTAAAACCAATCCTTTGTAATGCGGCAATAAATGTTGAATCGTTGAGTTTTCGAAGGCTCCTAAAAATCGAACTTGAAGGTTCAACTTCAATTTAGTTACAAGTTCTTCCAACTCCCTGCGCTGAGGACCTTCGCCGATAATATCAAGGAAGATTTTTGTTTCAGATTTTGCCAAGGCTTGGATGATAGGAGCAAGTCCCTTGACCGGGTGAAGTCTTCCTACAAAAACAAATCGATTGACGACTTGATTGTAGCCTGTCTGAGCATCCATGTTCAACTGTCCTACTCCATTTGGAATGACATTAATTTTGGACGCTGATTGAATACTTTTTTGAATCACGGAAGTCCTCAAATCCTCACTGACGGCGATAGCTTTGTTAGAGACCTGAAGGAGTTTGTTTTCCCAACGCTCTGCAAAAAATCGGTGAAGCCGGGTATTTATAGTTTGATTGGAATCCGACATGGATTCCACCCCAGTCAAGCCGTGAATGGTCTGAACGATTTTGGAATGGAGTTTCGAATTCTGATATAATAAATAGCCACTTCTTCCTTGGGCATGAATAATATCAAATGCAGAATGGTTCGAGTTAACCCAGGCTTTTACTTGCTGATTGAAGGCTAACTCCTCTGCGAGAAATGAAATAATAGGAACATATCTCCCCGGAAAATAGGGTATCGAAATAATCTTAACTTCTTCGCGAATTTCATTTATTTCTTTCTGGAAAAAAGATCCTCCCGTCAGAATAGTCACTTCATTTCCCTTGTTCTGGAGCGCCTTTGCGAGGTCCCAAGTATGAGTCTGAATACCGCCTTTAAACCTCCAAGGAAGGGATTTGCAGATCAGAAGTATAGTTAAATTTGATTTCATGATTTCTTTGATTTTTTACTTTTCTTAGTCCTAGGAGCTAATTCTGCTAGTGACGTTTTACTATTCTGTACTCCCCAAACCAAGAACATCAGTGCTATGGGAAGCAACAGGATCCAAGGCACTCCCTCTACCATCATGAGTTGATGGTTTTATGCGTGGTGTGCAAAAATTCCTTTTTAGATCGCTTCATCCAGGTCAAAGCAGAAATCCCTCCGATAAATAGTCCAGGCATGGCCCGGAGCAGAAGTTTAATCTTTGAGGTGTACATAACTCTTGGAAGTACCAAGGCATAGGAGCCTAGCAGAATAATCAGCGTGGCAAAACTTCCCCAAGCCAAAATTGAGTTTCCAAAAATCATGTTTAACAATCCTAGAACGACAAGGACAATTGGTGCCAAAACTCGAGGAGGCAGCGCTAATTGCATGCTTTTATGGAAGAAATCCAGGTTTCCTTTAAACAGCTGCCTCGTGGCCGGAGCAATTGATTTTCGCAAAAAAGTATATTGACTTTCTAGCCATCGACCACGTTGCTTCGCGAAGTCTGCCGATGAACTTACTTTTTCATCATAAACCGCAAGTTCAGGTGCATAGTGAATCCATACGCCAGCCGAGGTGAGCAGCAATTCCAATTCTTTATCAAATCCTCCAATCGCATTTAATTGAACGATATACTGGCAAAAGACATCGTAGTCAAAAGCCATGGCCGAGCCGGTTAATTTGCTTGAGAGCCCCAACTGGTTTGCTCCTTTGCAAAGCATTTCCTGATTAGCCTTTTCTGACAGACCATCAAGAACTGCCATTCCAGTATTTTGGTTAGCTGCCAAACGCTCTCCTTGAATGGCTAAGTGTCCAGCTGCGCGATTGGAAAGAATTGCTTGGTAAAAATTTTCCTCGAGCACATTGTCTGCATCCAAAACAAGAACCGCATCAAAATCTTTGTTCTTTCCTAAATGAGCGATTGCTGCTTTTAGTGATTTTACTTTGGTGCTTTTTTCAAAATTCACCTCAAGCACTTTTGCTCCTAATTGGATAAGTGTGGCAGTGGTTTCAGGTTGAAGCGAATCGGCAACCACCATATAAGTAATCAATGGGTATTTCGCACAAACCTTTAGGTTTGCCTTCGTAGAATCAAGAATTGCCTCGTCCGACTTATAACTTGGTACAAGAATCAAGAGGGGCTTATCTTCCAGCTCCGTTGAATTTGCTTTTGGCTTATAAGTCTTAGATGCAAAAGCGAGGATCAGATTATAGCATGCACTTAGGAATAAGTAGCTTAAGATCGTCGCTGAAATGATTGAAAATAGAATTTCCATATTACTGATTTTTAGTCCAATTGGGAATGAGAAATAAGAAAGGAATGGCTAGGTTCATAATCATTCCTGTGGGCATTTGCCCAAAAACCTGGTTGCCATAGCTGGAGAAAATGACCCCAACAATGCAGGCATAAATTGCCATGGCGTAGGTTTTTTGTTTTTTGTCTTTCAGGTTCATGCTGATGTGGCCTCCTTTGCCCAATACATAGCCTAAAAAGCTGAGGTGAATCGCCAGGCCAACAATGCCAGTCTCTGCCCAGATTTTTACATACCAACTGTCAGTAGCTGTGTTGGCCATAAGGGAATTGGGATTGAAGCGTGCTCCCCAAAATCCTGCGGTTCCCACGCCTCCACCAAAAGGCTTGTCAGCAAGGTATCGACCAAAGGTTTTTTGGTTTTGAAGCCTTACCTGTAAAGAAGGATTTTCTGGATCAAGTGCAGAGCGCATTCTTCTAACTTGCTCCACGCCTTGAAACATGAAGGTGTATTTCAACATGATAAAGACCAGCAGCATGGCACTGACTCCACCGATAAGAATTTTAAAATTTCGAGTACAAATCAAATAAGCTAAACCTCCAAATAAGGGGACAGCCAATGCACCTCTAGTGCCTGAAATCGCAAAACCTAAGAAAAAGATAAGTGCTAATACAGCATACCAAATCCGCTTGCTAAGAGAAAAAGGACCTAAAGCCAGGATCCCCATCAGCATGGCCATCATTGCTTGAGATGCGCCAAACTGACCTGCATCTGAGTAAAAAGAAAATACCCGAAGTACTCCATGAAGGATGTGTTCTTCGTGATGATTTTCATCCCATAGCCAGCGATACTCTGCAGCATCCACCCCCAAAATTTGTTGCTTAAAGCCCCATACTGTACCAGCCAGGGAAAGGATAATGAGAATATTCAAAAAGCTATGAAAATCCTTTTCCTCTCTGAACATCAAATAGACTAAAGGAACTGCCATCGCCTGATAAAAGCCTATGCCTCTCATGGCATAAAACCAAGCCTCAAAACCGTTACCCGCAGGATTGAAAAGCTCCAAAAACAAATAGCCCATCCAAACCAAAGAGAAGATGACTAAATCAGTTTTGGCCAGTTTCCAATTGACTTTGATAGCCTTATTGACAAAAATTACAATCAAGCCTAAAAACAAAAGTATATCAATGGACAAGCCCCAGGGCGCATTCACATATCTCCCAACTCCGGAGATAAGAAAACCCATAATCAAGCTAATCCAAACAGTCGCTTTTGGTCTACTCCATAGAAAAGCTAATAAGGCTACGACAAAGGGCAAGCCTAAAAGGACAATGGATCCTGTCAGGCCAAGAAACTTGATCATCGACAAACCCAGCAACCAAAAACCCACTAATACCAAGACTCCCAAACCGCTAAGGAATTGGGTCGCTCCGTATTTTTTAAAGTTGAGTTCAGTGCTGTTCATGGTTGTGCTCTTATTGATGACTCAAAATTACTTTCTCCACGAGCCCTAAATTGACAATACCGATGACTGACCAAGATCGGAGGACGAATGAACCTCGATTTTCGTTAAATGAAAAAGCCTCCAATTAGGAGGCTAATGCTTGAAGAAATTGTTCGGTTCGGGCTTCCCAACTATTCGTTCGGGCAAATTCAATCCGTTTACTAATCTTCAGTCGATTGTTGTAGCGTATCTCTTTGCCGATGCTTTCTACGAATTCTTCGGGCGTATGACAGACTTTAATCATTCCTTTGAAATCTTCCAAGTCGGCGAAATCTGTACTGATCACCGTTTTTCCTGCAGCGAGGTATTCGTTGATTTTAAGCGGATAGATCGTTTTGGTAAACTCATTTTTCACAAAAGGAATCAAGGTAGCGTCCCAGGTTTGAAGAATTCCATTAAGTTGATTCTGAGGCCGAGATCCAAGAAAGATCAAATTAAAAGGAAACTCCTCTTCGATGCGCTGGTCTCCGAGAATCTCAAAAGTATAATCAGGATATGCCTCGGCTGCAGCTCTCATAAGTGAGCTATCGATTCTGTCATCAAAAGCTCCAAGGTATCCGATTTTCTTATTCTGTGTTTTTTCTGCTTTCGATTTGGAGAAATTGACCAAGTTGACTCCGTTTTTTACGCAGTTTAAATTGCTATGCTTTCCTCTAAATTTATTCAGCAAACCGATTGAACTTACTATTACCCGGTCTGTCATTTTTAGAAATTTTTCCTCATAAACCTTCCCCCATTTTCCTGACCAAGCGGTCGCCTCTAGGTTGTCATAAGCATAATAGGTAGTTGGCAAGTCTCTCCAATACTTAGCTGTAAAAAATCCATACACAGGATTAAATGCATTGATCAATTTGGTTTGGTCAGGATCTGTTGTAGCAAGCAGCTTTTTGATGGTGAACGATTGGATGAAGGCATTTATGCCCATCACGAATTCAAACAGCCAAAGCTTATTGATCCAATTGACCGGAATCATCGGCAATGAATTATAAACTTCTATTGTTCCAAAGTCTGTTTCCATTACTCGCTTGCCTCCTTTTTTCCCCATCATCGCAGATTTTGGTGCATGTTCATTCTGGAGAAAATCCTTCAGGGTATAAGGGTAATCTAGGAAAATCACACGGTGTGAATCAGCCATTCGAGTGATTAATTCCAAAGTGGACTTCACATAAGGAGTATCCCAGGCGGGAAAACTATGACAGATAATCGTCTGCATTGAATTGATTTTAGCTTAATAATGATTTGATTTTTGACCTTAACCAGCTTCTTCTTCTTGGAACTTCACCGGTGACTTCCTCCATGATGTCCGTACGAACACGGTTAAGAAATAAGAGTGGCTTTTTCCCCACAAACTTCTTGTATACTTTCAGTGCATTCTGATCGGCTTCGTTCCATTTTCGATCCGCGCGAGCAATGAGTAAGTGAATATTCGCAGACTGAATTTCATCATTAGAGTAGGGATTTGTCAATAGAGAGTGAATCTCTCTAAACTCAAATGAATCAATGGCGGAAGGACAAAACTCCTCGATGTAGTTTTCTATTTTATTGATGACCGTAGACTTACCTTCAAAAGGATGAATACTGCATATCGTGACAATAGTTTTTCCCTCCTCTTTTCTTCCGGCTACTTTCAGCTCTTGGAGAAACAGGTTCATTGCCTGTTTATCTAGTGTGTCAAAATCGACTGGGCTTTTCGCTTTATTTTTAGGATAAAGGGGAAGTAATCCAGCTACTTGTAAGCCAGTATGCTCACTTGCATTTTTCGGACTTTTCAAACTACCATCCAAAATTTCCGCGCCGATCAATACACCGCTAGGAATCACCAATCCCACGATGAAAGAAAGCACTAGCATCATCATCGCTTTTGACTTTTCGGCTTGAGCTGGGTAAAAAGGCTTATCAATCACTTTCAAATTGCTGGACATTTCCATGTTGTACTTATGAAGTCTCGCCTGGTTGAAAGAGTGTAAGTTCTCTAAGTATTCTCGCTCTGCGACATCGATTTCGCTTTCCAATCTTTTTAAGGTGGATCCTAAAGGTGCAAATCGATCGTAGATTTGATCATATTCCCTCATGCGCTGATCCATAACCTGAAGCTTTGCGGTTGATTCTTCTTTAGTGATCACTGAGCTCAACCATTGGGAAAGCAAGTTTTGTGTAGGCAATCCGTCAGAAGTCTGGTTGACATCCACGACCGCATAAGTCGCCCCCA
>JAHEBE010000424.1 GCA_024642365.1 Algoriphagus sp. | reverse complement strand
ACCTTGCTGGTCATTTCTGGAAATTCAATCAAAGGGAATTACGAAATGGTAGATGTGGGCTTTGGATTGGCTTCTGATCTTGAAGGAAAAGATCTAAAAGGTAAAATTTTAGTCACCAATGTGGGAGCCCCAGATCGCATGAGCCCAGCTGATCTATTTTCGTTGGGAAATGAAAAAGCAAAACTCGCCAAAGAAGCTGGAGCCATCGGAGTGGTAGAGCGATTTAACATCCCATCAGTTCCTTGGCCTTTGATCGTCAATTACCTGAATCGAACTCAATTGGTGATGGATAGTGGCGAATCAAGCGAATTGCCTTACATCTGGATTGAAGATGTGAAAAATCAAGTGAAAGAGGTGGTAGCAGCTAATCCTACGATTGAGATGGCGGTTTCTGGGAAGCAGAATAAATCTATTGACGGAAAGAATGTTCTTGCGGTGATCGAAGGAACAGATAAAAACTTGAAGAATGAATACATCCTACTTTCAGCACATTATGATCACGTTGGCGTAGGAAGACCGGATGCAGCTGGTGATTCGATCTATAATGGAGCAAGGGATAATGCGGTAGGAACAGTGGCTGTCTTGAATGCCGCAAAGTATTTTGCTGCAAACCCACCAAAAAGATCCGTCTTATTGGCACTTTGGACAGCAGAAGAAAAGGGATTGTTAGGTTCGGCTTATTTTGCTGAGCATCCGCTTATTCCTTTGGATAAAATCATATACAATCTAAATATCGATGGAGCTGGTTACAATGACACCTCGGTGATTACCGTGATAGGATTAGGTCGGAACTCGGCGGATCCATTAGTAAGTGAGGCCGTTTCAGAATATGGCTTAAAAGCTATTGCAGATCCTGCGCCGGAGCAAGGCTTATACGATCGATCTGACAATGTGAGTTTTGCAAAGAAAGGCATCCCCGCTCCTACTTTTAGCTTAGGATTTACTGCCTTTGATGATGAAATCAATAAGTATTACCATAAGGCTGGAGACCAAATCGATTCATTGGACCTAGATTATGTATCGAAATTTTGGAAGGCTTACATCCTTTCTGCTGAGAAAATTGCCAATGCCGCAACGAAGCCAGTTTGGACTGCTGGAGATAAATACGAGGAGGCAGGTAAAAAACTCTACGGGATCCAATAGTTTGAATCTTAAAAACAAAAAACCTGTGACTCGATAAGTCACAGGTTTTTTTATGTTTTCTTGAAAGTTGTCATGGATTTTTTCGTCTATAAAAAACGAAACTCAAATTCTATAGGAATCTGATCATCCAAACAACATGCCTGCAATAGTCGCAGTCATCAGGCAAGCCAAAGATGCAGCCAATAAGGAGCGAAGTCCTAACCTGCTAATGTTTCCTTGCTGATTTGGGGCGATGATGCTTATTCCTCCTAACTGAATTGCAATGGAACTGAAATTAGAAAATCCACAAAGCGCATAGGTAGCGATCACGATTGATTTAGGACTAAGCGTTCCCATTTCTTTCATATCAGAAAGGCTGAGGTAGGCTACGAATTCATTGATCACGGTTTTTTGTCCCAATAAACTTCCGATCTGTAAGGTATCAGCCCATTCCACACCAATCACCCAAGCAAAAATCCGAAATACTTGACCAAATAGATATTCCAATGAAAAGCCTTTAAACTGACCATTGGTACTACTAGCTACAAATTCATTCAATCCAGTAGCTTCACCGATCAAGCCAGAAAGCACATAATTCAAAGCTGCGATCACTGCAATAAATGCCAAAAGCATTGCCCCAACATTCAAAGCAAGTTTCAAACCTTCCGAAGCCCCGATTGACATGGCGTCAATCAAATTGACTCCCATGCTTTCTTTATTGACCTCCAGCTTCTGCTGAACCTTGTTTTTTTCCTGCTCAGGAATAAACATTTTAGACATGACAATAGCCGCAGGAGCATTCATAATACTTGCTCCCAAAAGGTACGCAGCGAATTTACTTTGCTCTTCCAAACTATCTCCTCCCAAAAATGCTACATAACCTGCCAACACACCACCAGCAATGGTAGCCATCCCTCCTGTCATCAAGCACATCAATTCAGATTTACTCATGTTGGGAATAAATGGTCTGACAAGCAAGGGAGCTTCTGTTTGGCCTAAAAATATGTTACCTGCTGCCGAAAGGCTTTCTGGTCCAGAGAGTCGCATCGTTCTAGCCATCACCCAAGCAATCCCAAAAACTACCTTTTGCAAAATGCCTAAGTAATATAATCCTGCCGATACTGTAGAGAAGAAAATAATGGTCGGTAATACCTGAAAGGCAAAAATAAATCCAAAGCCATCTCCGGCAAGATCTCCAAATATAAATGCGGCTCCATCTCTGCTAAAGCTTAGAAACTTTACAAAAGCTTCACTGAGTAGTCCAAAACCGTAAGCGACAAAGGAAACTTTGGTGATCAAAATTCCAAAAATGAGTTGCAACAAGATCCCAATGCCTACTAGCCTCCAGTCTATTTTCTTTTTGTCACTTGAAAATATATAAGCAATCGCGACGA
>JAHEBE010000108.1 GCA_024642365.1 Algoriphagus sp. | reverse complement strand
CATCCATCTGCTGGAGTTCGAAAAAATGCACTAATGGTCATTCCTAGAACCGTTTCATCATTGCAAGCAATTTTAAGCTCAAACATCCTAAACGACGCAGACCTTCATGTACGGAAAACCGCGTTTTTGGCGATATCTGAAATGCCTTTCTCCGAGGATGCAGCCAAAAAGCTGCTTGAATTGGCAGAAATAGAAGAAAATGGGAATGATGCTTATCTGCCGCAAGCAATTTTTGCAGCAGTACTTTCACATCCTACAGAGTTTGCAAAACGAGATATTTCCACTGCACTTCAAAATCCGACAGAGAAAGGATTTTCCCTACCTGACCGAATCAGTAGAAGCTTGGTAAGTGAGCAATATCCACTCGACCAGCGAAATTCAATCTTGTTTCCACCAGATGTGGTTGGAAAGGAAATTTCTCTTCAACTGATTATTTCCAAAGCTGACAATCCACTTGAAGGGGTTTTAGTCGCACAAGGAAATAATAGTAATGGTTATAGCCTCTATATCTTCCAAGATGCCCTTCATTTCGCTGTAGCTCAAAATGATAAATTGACCATAATAAGTTCGAAAAAAGGCCTTCCAGAGGAGCAATTTGTTATTGATGCCGGATTGAAGGAAGACGGCAGTATGAGTTTAAATATTAACGGAGCGGAAATTGCAAAAGGTAAAACTTCAGGGCTATTTCAAACTGAGCTCAGTCCAAGAAGAGTCCGCGTTGGACAAAACGACAGTAGAAACGTAGTAGGAAAGTATGAAGGGACATGGTGGTTTGGTGGCAGATTTAGCAATAAATCAACCCTAGCGCTTCAAAAACCAGGTACTGAGATTCAAACAATTCCATCCGAAACAATGGCAACTGCCAGTGCCAATGGAAGCGTTGTGGTAAAACTTGCCGTAATCCCACACGAAATGAAGTTTTCGAAATCGAGCTTTACAGTAAAAGCTGGAGCTCAAGTGACTATAGATTTCGAAAATCCTGATTTTATGCAGCACAACTTGGTGATTGGGCAGAAAGGCACCATGGAAATTATAGGCAAAGCTGCCGATGATCTTGCAAGAAACCCGAAAGGTGCCGAGCAAAACTATGTACCGAAAATCCCAGAGGTAATCATCGCTACTCGACTAGTTGATCCCGAGGGTCGTGAATCCATCGTATTTACAGCACCAACGGAGCCAGGAGAATATCCATTTGTTTGTACAGTTCCTGGACATTGGAGAATTATGAACGGAATCATGAAAGTAGAATAGGATGGCTTTGAATGTAAAATTTGCTGTTAGCACTTGGCTTTGGACCTCTCCTTTTGATCAAGAAACTGTTGCATTATTCCCTAAAATCAAAAAATTTGGATTTGATGCAGTAGAAATTCCAATAGAGGATCCTGAACTGATCAATTGTGAATTAGTAGCTAAAGCACTGGAAGAAAATGATTTAAGTCCAATTATATGTGGCGCTTTTGGAACAAGTAGAGATCTGACCCATGAGGACTCCACATTTCACCAGACAAGCTTTGACTATTTGGATGCTTGCTTTGATATCACCGCAAAATTGGGAGCAAAATTCGTTGCAGGCCCAATGTATTCGGCAGTTGGAAAAGCGCGATTGCTGAGCCCAGAGCAACGAAAAATTGAATGGAATCGTGCGGTTACTAACCTTCGGATTGTCTGCCAAAAAGCTCGAAAACATGGACTGGAAATAGCTTTAGAGCCCTTAAACCGTTTTGAGACTGACTTGATAAATACCTGTGCAGATCTGATGGACTTGATCCGTGATATAAATGAACCAGAAGCAAAGGTAATCTTAGATGGATTTCATATGAATATCGAAGAGCCGGACGCTGAGGCTGCCATTAAAATGGCAGGAAATAAATTGATTCATTTTCAAGTTTCTGAAAATTATCGAGGGACTCCTGGTACTGGACAGACGAGATGGGATGCGTACAAAAGAGGATTGGAAGCGATCAACTATACAGGGGCTGTTTCTATTGAGAGTTTTACCCCACAAGTTAAAGAGCTTGCTGGGGCAGTTTGTATTTGGAAACCATTGGCTCCAAGCCAAGATGGATTTGCTTCTGAAGGGCTTAATTTTTTAAAAAAATGGGCTTTATAGAACATTGTTTTTCAATAGGTTAATTATAAAATCAAAATTAAATTCTAATGAATAAAAAGAGATTCAATATTGCGATTATCGGGCTAGGCTTTGGAGCCGAATTTATCCCGATTTATCAAAAACATCCACTTGCAAATATGTATGCCATTTGTCAGCGGAACCAAGAAAAAGCAACAGCCATAGGGAAAGCATTTGGGATAGAAAAAGTATATACTGATTATGATGAGTTGCTTAAAGATCCAAACATCGATGCAGTCCATATCAACACACCAATACAAAATCATGCCGAGCAAAGTTTAAAAGCCCTACGTGCAGGAAAGCATGTCGCTTGCACTGTGCCCATGGCGACCACTGTAGAGGAATGTCGGCAAATCGTAGCCGAAACTGAAAAAACTGGACTTACCTACATGATGATGGAAACGGTGGTTTATAGCCGTGAATTTTTATTTGTAAAAGAATTGTATGAAAAGGGTGAGTTGGGAAAGATTCAATTTTTGAGGGCTTCACATCAACAGGAAATGGCAGGCTGGCCTGGCTATTGGGAAGGCCTCCCTCCTATGCATTATGCTACGCATTGTGTCGGACCGGTTTTAGCTTTGCCTCAAGCGCAAGCAGAATACGTTTCTTGCTTGGGTTCCGGAAGAATAGACGAAAATCTAATTCCAAAATATGGTTCTCCCTTTGCGATAGAAACTTGCCATATCAAGATGAAAGATTCAGATTTGGCCGCCGAAGTGACACGATCTCTGTTTAACACAGCTCGACAATACCGGGAGAGTTTTGATGTTTATGGCTCTAAAAAGTCATTTGAATGGACTTTGGTAGAGCATGAGAATTCCGTTATTCATACTGGTGAAAGTCCTGAGCGAATTAAAATCCCAGATTTCGCACATCTACTTCCAACGGAAATTCAAGCATTCACGACCGGAGGAGTATATGATTCAGATGAAAATCAGCATTTATCCTTTATTCAAGGTTCAGGACATGGTGGCTCTCATCCCCATTTGGTAAATGAGTTTTTAAATGCTTTGAATGAAAACCGAGCTCCCTATCCAGATGCTCGGGAGTCTGCAAATATTACTTGTGTTGGAATCCTTGCGCATGAATCTGCAATGGAAGGAGGCACAATAAAACAATTGCCGGCATTTACCCTAAAAAAATAAACTGATGAAATATTCCGAGAAGGCATAAAAAAAGGCAATTCGTACGAATTGCCTTTTTTTATTTTGAGGGTAATTTATTTGGATCTGGTAGCGCTCAAATCAAACATTCCCATCAGACTTCCTTTAGCATTATCTGAATCTACTTCAGTCATATTAATATCCACATCATAGCCCTGGATATTAAACGCAGCTCTCAATACACCATCCGTAATTGATACAGAACTCATGGCATATTCTGTCCCAGTATCATCCTGCATAAAAAAACCTTTCGTGACACCATCCTTTGTTTCAAAACGCATTGGTATAGTAGCATCTCCTTCTGGAGTACCTTTTATTAAAACACTCCATTTTCCTTCAAAATAGTCAGGATTAGCCATAAATGAAGAACTCATAAAGCTCAATGTGACAAGCAGCATCAAGCCGGATAGTAAGGATATTTTACTTTTCATATTTAAATGTTGTTAGGGTTTTTAAAGGTTCCAATTTGAAAAAAAATTAGGAGTCTTGAAATAGTAACTTAAAATATTTCTATTTTATCTATACAAAAACTAATCAAGTTTATAAAACCTGATCCAATGAAAACAAGCAAAGCCCAACTCATTTTTCTCTTCTTAATTCTTTCCAATGCCCTTTTTGCACAAGACAAAAAGGAGAATTTTGCAATAAAAAACTCATTGAATTATGGGAAAACTATAGCAGTGTTCGGGGGATCTGTCTCGGTGATTCCTGCAAGTGAAAGTGCGAAAAATATGTGGAAAGAGCGATTGGATGTAAGTATTACCAACTATGGTGTACCAGGAGCGGGCTTTTCTTCCTTACAGGGCAAATCACTTCAGCAGCAGGTAGATGAAGCAGGAGTGTTTGATATCTACATCCTTTGGGCATCAACGAATGATTACTTCAATAAACGTGAAAATGGATCCTATACTGATTACTCTGAGGCCGATGGATTTGACAAAACTAAATTAACCACTCAAGCTGGAGGAATTAATTATTGCATCAAGAAAATCTATGAGATAAACCCCAATGCGACGATTTACTTTTTCACATCGAGTAAAGCATTTTCTGATAGAGGAGGTTATGATCCATTCGACCCAACAGGCATGGTAGCTTATGTAGAAATGCAAAAGAAAATATGTGCTGTAAATGGTATTCCTTATTTAGATCAGTTTACGCTTGGGGGCTACAACATTCACAATAGCGCTCAATATTATCAAGATCCAATTCATATGAATTCTGCCGGATACCAAAAACTTGGAGCACTTCAAGTTTCTTTTTTAGCTTTTCCACACTAATTGATTCTCAATTATTAAAAAAAATGTTTTAATCACCTCCTCTAATGGCTACAAATACATTTAATATCAATGGATTGACCACTGAGCAAGTGATTCAGGCTAGGGAGAAATATGGAGAAAATATACTGCGCTATAAAGCTGAAAACTCTTTTTTAAATGTGATTCAAAAATTGGTTAAGGAGCCAATGATTATTCTGCTTTTCGCAGCAGCACTTATTTACCTCGTTAGTGGCAAAACAGGCGACGCTATTTTTCTGGCATCTGCTATTGTTCTGGTTTCCGTTATTTCTCTTTACCAAGACTCACGAAGTAGAAATGCACTACAAAAGCTTAAAAAGCTTTCTCAACCCCATTGTAAAGTAATTCGAAATGGTGAGGTAGTAGAAATTAACAGCGATGAATTGGTAGTTGGTGATAGCTTAATCGTAGAGGAAGGGACCGCCATCACTGCCGATGGAATAATTATTCATTCCAATGATTATTCAGTCAACGAATCGGTTTTAACGGGGGAATCACTCCCGGTTTTCAAAGACAAAACGAAGGAGGATAATTTTGTATACAAAGGGACTACAGTTGCGAGTGGATTAGCTATTGCCAACATCACCGAAATAGGAAATGACACAAAATTAGGTCAAATCGGAAAAAGTCTTGAAGGTATAAAAGAGGAAAAAACGCCTCTAGAACTACAGATTTCCAGTTTTGTAAAAACAATGGTTTTTGCCGGAACTATCGTTTTCCTCGTGGTTTGGGGGATTAATTATTTCAAATCCTTAGATCTTCTGGATAGTCTCTTGAAAGCTTTAACCTTGGCAATGAGCATTTTGCCGGAGGAAATTCCAATGGCTTTCACAACTTTTATGGCAATTGGTGCATGGAGGCTGATGAAACTTGGTATCGTGGTGAAGCAGATGAAAACGGTGGAAACACTGGGAAGTGCAACAGTAATCTGTATTGACAAAACCGGAACTATTACTGAAAATAGAATGAGCTTGGTCAAGGTATTCGTTCTGAATTCAATGAAAGATTCCAACTTGGAAAAACCAACCGAAGAGGAAAAATCCTTGATACAGCTAGCCATGTGGGCAAGCGAACCGATCCCATTTGATGCAATGGAGTTGGCCCTTCACGAAGGATATGAAAAAATGATTGAATTAGATGAGCGCCCTGGTTTCAAGTTAATTCATGAGTACCCCTTGGGAGGAAAACCACCCATGATGACCCATATTTTTGAGAACGAACAAGGCAAACGAATAATTGCAGCGAAAGGAGCGCCAGAGGCTATAATCGCGGTTTCCAAGCTGACAGCAGATCAAAAAAAGCAAGTGGAGGAAGCTTTATTTCAACTTACTAAAGAAGGCTATCGTGCTCTTGGAGTAGGTTATTCTGAATTCACAGGAAATAATTTTCCCAAAACCCAAGAGGAGTTATCCTTCCATTTCAGTGGTTTAGTGGCTTTTTATGACCCACCAAAAACCAACATCAAACAAGTTTTAGAGGACTTTTATAATGCTGGCCTTTCGGTCAAAATTATTACTGGTGACAATGGCACGACGACTACTGCTATTGCCAAACAGATTGATTTCAAAGGATTTGATCAAGTCATGTCCGGAGATGAATTGATGAAACTGTCAGAGGAAGAACTGAAAGATCAGGTACAGAAAATAACTGTTTTTTGCAGGATGTTTCCTGAAGCAAAATTAAGGATCATTGATGCGCTTAAGTCTAACCAAGAAATAGTAGCAATGACAGGCGATGGGGTTAATGATGGACCCGCATTGAAAGCCGCTCATATCGGGGTCGCAATGGGAAAAAAAGGGACAGAAATAGCAAAACAAGCCGCTTCTTTGATACTAATAGATGATGATTTATCAAAGATGGTGGATGCAATTGCTATGGGTAGAAAAATCTATAGTAATCTTAAAAAAGCAATTCAATACATTATTTCTATTCACATCCCGATCATACTTACTGTTTTTCTTCCATTGGCTTTGGGTTGGATTTATCCAAATATTCTGACTCCAGTACATATAATTTTTTTAGAATTGATCATGGGCCCCACTTGCTCAATCATATTTGAGAATGAACCGATGGAAAAAAACACGATGATTCAAAAGCCTCGAAGTTTCACAACCACATTTTTCAACTGGAAAGAACTTACAACCAGTATCATTCAAGGCCTGATGATAACGCTAGGGAGTTTACTGGTGTACCAGCTTTCTGTAGCTCAAGGAAATGACGAAGCCACCACACGAACAATGGTTTTTACGGTTTTAATATTTTCAAATATCTTTTTAACACTTGTCAATAGATCATTTTATTACTCCGTATGGACCACTTTAAGCTACAAAAACTCTTTGATTCATTGGATCATTGGAATCACACTTGTCATTACAGGCCTCTTATTATATGTACCTCCATTGACTCTGTTTTTCCATTTCAAGGCTTTAACTGGTAATCAAATCGCAACTTGTTTGGTGATTGGTTTTTCTGGGGTCATGTGGTATGAATTGGTAAAAATGAAAACAAGAATGAAAAGTCCTCTATCTCCCAAAATCGAAAACCGTTAAAAAAAAGGTTGGCCTAATAAGCCAACCTTTTTTTATTGTGTGTGTGTGTGTTTGAATTGATCATCTCGCATAAAGAACCAAACTTTTCATAGCCCAGGCTTTTTCTCCTTCTACTTTAGATTCGATTTTAATGAATTTGACGGATCTAGTTGAATTCCAACTTAGGCTATTCTTGCCTGCTTTCCCGTTACTTCGCGAAACTTCTTCCCAACTTCTACCATCATCAGAAATTAATACTGCATATCCAACAGGAAACTCCTCCTTCCCTGAATCAAATTGGATTTCAGAAAGTTGATGGGCGTTAGGCAATTCCACTTGAAACCACATTCCTGGTTTTTGAATTTCTTCAGTTTTCCAGCCTTTGTACCCGAATGCATAGGAAGGATCTTTAGTAGAGCCAACACCTTGCAAGGCCGTACTACTTGCAGATACCTTCCAATTATCTTGAGGAGACAGTGCTTTTGGCACTTCCTGGATCAATTCTTCAAAGCTATAATTGCCCGTTCTATTTTTAGTAGCTTCTCGAAGTTGCGCCACATAATCTGGTTTTACAAAACCTGCTGAATTTCCAAACTCATTCCTGATATACGAAATAACAGATGCGATGTATTCGTCATCATTCATATCCATCGCTATCATTACACCCTCATATTCTTTTCCTTCCAAATTACCCGTCAAACCATGAAGCATGGTCTTTACTGCATATTCCGGATGACCTTGGATTCGCTGATTTCCTGAAAAAGCTGGTGCAATCAGCTGACCATTTCCTGTCGGAGATCCAAGGCCTTTTGGACCATGGCAGGTCGAGCAGTAGCTATCGAATATTGATTTACCTTTTGTGAAGAGTGCTAATTCCTCAGATTCATATTTGGTTGCAGCTGCATTTTTGGCCTCCTCAATTTTTTCCAATAATTGAGTCGCAACTAATTGTACCCCTGCAGAATTATTTTCTGTCAATATGGATTTCAATCGAAGATCAACCCCTTCTGTTTTCAAAATATAGGAACTGAAAAGTGACTGAATAACAACATCAGTGTCCTGATCATTGGTTGCTTCTGAATAGTCACTTCCAAGATTCTTTTCACCATACTTATAGAGGGATTCGCTAGCCCGTAAGGCTTGAATCCTGATTTTAGGGTTTTTGTCCTTAATCAGCGTCCTGACTACATTCAAGCTAAGGGCATTCAATCCTTCTAAAGTCCACAAAGCATGAATTCTTGCCAACTCATTTGAAGCCGTTTTAGCCATTTCCTCTAGTTCTGGAACAATTGATTTATCTTGATTTAATATCATCAATTGCTGGGCCTGATCGCGCCACCAGCCATTTGGATTTTCTAAATGACGGATCAATTCTGCTGATGTTTCCTCATACATCCGAGGTTTTTCTGTATTTCTCGGCATTCCATCGTAGGTTAATCTCCAGATTCTTCCATTGCCAATTATATCGTCAAGCTGATATTGTTGAATTTTTGTTCTCAGATAGCTGCCTTCTTGTGTCCAATTTCCTTCTTGAATGATTCCACGGTACATGTCCACGATATACATCGTGCCATCAGGAGCCGTAGCCATATCCACAGGCCTAAATAGCGGATCTGTTGACTGAATAAATTCAGATTGTGATTCCAAATAACTATTCTGGATATAAGTAAGTCCTTCTACATTTTCTGACTTGACTTGCCTTACTATTCGTCCAACCGGTTCTCCATAAAAATATTGTCCTATTAGTTCTTGAGGTAAACGATCACCTCGAAATACGTCATTACCGGCAGCACCAGTCACATTATTTAAAGAGCCATCTGGGTTAGCTTCTTTCATTCCAGGCTGGAAGTCGGCTAATTTAACCAAGCTATACGGAATCCTAAACCCATCTTTCCATTGACCTTTTACACTAAAATTTCCATAAACAATGGGAAATTGAAATCCTTGCGGAACGCCTCCAGCCCCATCCTGAAACCAAAGTTTACCATAATTATCTTGAGTCACTCCCCATTGTCCCCAGGGGTTCCCGCTTGGCTCTTGGATCACTCCATCCGGTGTCCATCTGATCCGTTTAGAGTTATAGGTGCTATACATCCAATTATCCAAAGCCCAAGTCAAAAAGCTGATTTGATGCTCAACGT
>JAHEBE010000423.1 GCA_024642365.1 Algoriphagus sp. | reverse complement strand
AATGAAACGATGAGTCAATATTTGAAAATCTATATCCATAAGCTATTTCAGTTGCCAAAACCATTTTCAAGGAATCATTTTCAGCAGTCAAGAAACGATCTTTTAACGCTTTCATTTCTTCTGAGGAAATTTGGCCAAATACATTCCCGAAGCAGCAAATAAAAAAAAGAAGGAATATTAATTTTCTCATAAGATTTAAACCGATGATAAACTCAGGTTGAAACTACTACCCCCGTCTAATCCTTTCGAAACCTTCAACTCCCCCCCATGCGCTTTCACAATATCATAGGATAAGGATAATCCCAGTCCAGTCCCTGAGCCCGTAGGCTTGGTGGTAAAGAAGGGCTGAAAGATTTTGTCTTTGATTGCATCAGGGATACCGAAGCCGTTGTCGGAGACTGAAACCTCGACCCCATTTTCGGTTTTCCTAGTGCTTACAATTACTTTAGGATGAAAGTCATCCTCCCGATAGTTATCGGAGCTAGATTTCGCCTTTTCGTTAACCGCATAAAAAGCATTGTTGATCAGGTTCAGCAGTACTCGTCCGATATCCTGTGGGATCACTTCTACTTTAGGAAGGTTAGGGTCAAGTTTGGTTTTCAACTCACATTTGAAGTTGGGTTCTTTTGCCAAAAAAGATTGGTGGCTCAATCTGAGAAACTCCTCTGCCAAGGCATTGAGATTGGTCAGTTCTTTCTGTCCGGAACCTCTTTTGCTATGTTCCAACATCCCTTTGACTATGGCGTCGGCACGTTTTCCATGAAGATTTATCTTGGATAAATTCTCTTTCAGGTCATTTGCGATTTCCACTGCCAACTGCTGATTGCCCACTGCCAACTCCTCTTTCATTTCATCTACTAATTCGGCACTTACTTCCGAAAAGTTATTCACAAAATTCAGCGGATTCTGAATTTCATGGGCGATGCCTGCGGTGAGCTCACCCAGCGATGCCATCTTTTCAGATTGGATGAGCTGGGCTTGAGTGGATTTCAACCTAGACAACGTTGTTTGAATTTCTTCTTTCTGCTCTTGCAATTTTTTATTGGCTTTTTGCTTTTGCGCGTTGTTCCTGAATTGGATTATAACGATGATAAAAAATATGGCTAACCCTGCAAAAAGGGAGTTTTTAATTACTTTATTCTTGTAATTAGTTTCTGCTTCTGCAATCTGTTTTTTTCGTTGATCCTCATCAAAATCAATATTTTGAAATTGCTGAACTTGTTTTGCATTGAATAAACTATCGTTGATTTTAATAATGAACGACTGATATTTTAAGGCACTGTCACTTTTATTCTCCCTTTTATAGTAATCAGTTAGTGCTGAATAGGACCGAATATAAAGGTCTGGGGCATTTAAATATGCTGCATAATGAAGACCGTTCCTGATGTAATAAAAAGAGGAGTCGCTTTCACCGGACTGTTTAAACAAGTCTGCCATGGAAAGATTAGCAGCAACGACCCCACGGAAATACTCTTGCTGCAAGCTCTCATTGATTGATCGATTAAAAAATTCTTTAGCAAGTTGGCTATTCCCCTTCGACTGATAAACTCGTCCAGTATTCAACAAAATGCTTCCCAAATACCTTTTATATTTTGCTTCAGTGGCGGAGGCAAGTGCAGATTGAAGACTTATCAATGCTGAGTCCAATTGACCAAGTGATTGATAAGTTCGACCCATGGTGATTTGAATGATGCATTGGAGTTTTAAGCTGTTGATTTTTTCAGCGATTTCTTGTGCGTTTCTGTAATAGATTAATGCTTTTTCATAATTACCCGAATTGCCATACAAAATCCCTGTGTATTGATAAATCCTACTCAATTTTGAGAGTCTTTGGACCTGAGCGGAAAAACTTCTATTCGTAAACTCCTCTACTGAAGGAAATTTAGATGATAATAGAGGAGCTTCATTTTCTGGATCAGAGGTAATTGCTATCCCGGAAAGCAGATAGGTTAGAGACCTGGGGTAATTTCCCAAATTAATCTGAGCGTATCCCATTTCACCCAATGCCCCAGCTTCTTCCAGTTTTAAATTTAGTTTTCTACTCAAAGACAGCATTTGAGATGCATAGGCAAATGCACTGTCGGGGTGGATTTCTGAAAAAGTATTAGCTATTTGGCCAAATAACACCAGTTGGAGCGTATCATTTTTAGCTAAGGTAATTTCGCGTTTAAGACTATCTATGGTTTGAATAAATTGGTTTTGCCCTTTGGCGAAGGCCAAAAAACCAAAAAAAAGGAAAATTGCAATCCCTATTTTTTTCATTATTGAAAAGATCTATCTGAAAAATTCCTAACAAAACCTTCTAATTCCGCCCATTAAACACTTTGGCTAGTGGGATTTAAATTGGATAATGAATTTTGACCTCTCCTTCTCTTGGGTCGTAACACTCAACTCTCCCCAATGCGCCTTCACGATATCATAAGATAAGGATAATCCAAGACCAGTCCCAGAACCAGTCGGTTTTGTAGTAAAGAAAGGCTGGAAGATTTTTTCTTTGATTGCATCAGGGATTCCTGAACCGTTGTT
>JAHEBE010000422.1 GCA_024642365.1 Algoriphagus sp. | reverse complement strand
ACGATGGTCCTGAGGTGATCACCCGCAGTAGTTAAAAATGAGCCATACTCAAAAACCACTCCATCCTCTTTTTCATAAGGGTATGGTGTACCTGTCAATGTGACCTCAAACGACCCTTCCCTGGTCTAACCCCCTAATTCTTGGACTATTTACATTTTGGTTTTTCAAATTGCATCAATTTATGGTGCATTGTATTTAACTTTATGGTGGCACTTACAAACGAAGGCGATCTATATCCGATTGCTCCGAGCACCTCGATAATCTCATTTTATTGAGGTGCTTTTATTTCACAAACAGGGAGACTATCCAGGAGGAGGCACTTACTGCACTCAGGCTCTCTAATTCCGATAACTCCATTTAATAAATATCTTTTGATTTTAAGTTGGTAGCTCTTACGACCCCGGTGCATTTGTTCTCTGATTAAATCTTTTGTCCAAAGTAGATAAAAATCTGATGGACTCAAATTACAAGTGGAAGAATGCAGTCTTTCGTGATTATAAAACTTGTAATAGTCTTTTAAAAATGACTCCAGCTCATCCAGATCCTCAAATTCATATCCATCGATTGCATCTTCAATAATGGAATGGAACGCTTCAATATGGCCATTTTCTTCCGGACTGGCCACATGAGTAAATTCATGATTGATCGTTTTGCTATTCATAAATCCAGCTACCGCATAAGCAATAAACTGGGACCCATTATCACTGCGCACAGTAATCCTTCTTCCATTTGGTAACTCAATAATCACTAACCCCGTTTGGAGCACTTTGCTCCACAATCCAATCACAGCATACTGCGACAATTGGAATCCAACATAATAACCCATCGCCAAGCGCGTATACACATCCAGGATGGTCAGTACATAGGCATTTCGGTTGCATCCACTTAGGTACACCTGCTTGATATCCATTTCAAAATACTCAAATGGCGCCTCAGGAACCACCACTTTTTGCTTTACTCTGACTTTGGAATGACGGGGTCTCCCGATCCGGTCTGCTCTTAACAAACGAGCCTCTCGCATCAGTCGATAGACTTTCTTGTGATTAATGAAATATCCTTGATTACCCAGTCCATCGGTTACTTTGAGATACCCATAGTCTACCAAGGGATTGGCAAACAAGGATCGAATTCGACCAACCACCTCATCGTTTGGATGATGCTCCCAGTCCTTAGTATTCCAATACATCGTATGGGTGCTGGGCGGGTGACCCACCTTTTGAGCTGTGGATCGTCCTAGCTCCGATTTGATCAGTTGATAATAAGTGCTGCGTGGCATCATCATGACCATTAGTGCCCTATCCACGGTAAGCCCTTTTTGGTTGTATGTTCGTACCAACCTCATGATTTCCATTTTGGTTGATACTTTTTTTTGATCACTTCCTTGGCTAAATCAAGCTCCAGGGCTTGTTCGGCAATGATCTTCTTTAACCGGGAATTTTCGATCTCCAATTCGGTCACCCGTCCATCCTGTCTTGGCTTGTACCGGTTTTCCAGGCCTTCCAAACCCTTTGATTCATAGAGATTTCTCCATCGATAAAAGAGAGAGCCAGACACTCCGTAATGCCTGCAGGCTTCCGTGCTACCATGATCCTGTCCGTACTGAAGGATCTCCAACTTCTTTTCTTTTGTGTATTTGCTTCTTTTCATGACTAAATTTCTCCTAAACTAATTTAGAAATTTAGTCCATTCAATTAAGGGGCTAAGAGAAGTTCCTGTCCATTCTCTTCCATGACTTCCTTAAAAGTTGTGCCTATCCTTTCTGGAGTCTCTTTTATTATTTCACTTTCCTTTATGCCTTTCTGCCATAATACAGCTTTGTCCGGATTGGCTATCCAAGGAAATATGTTTTCCCGTTTCAGCGAGATGTCAATAGTATAATTGAAGTTCATCTTTCTGTTTGAGTTACGTTTACTTTACTACATGTTTTTTTGTTCCTGAGATATTTCTTGCCTTGCCCACAACGGTAACGTGTATGAGCAGTAGCGGATTTAAACCACTATACTTTCAGTTAGCAAGATACTTATTAAAACGCAAAACGGTTCAAGTTTGCACCTAAACCGCTATCGCTTATACACAATATTGTAGGTAGTGTTTAATTAATTTCTCTATTGAATTCCAAAGCTTTTTCTATCCAAAAATCTAGGTCTTTTTCTGAATCAAATCCATTTGAATCAATAAACAAAAAACCACGCATTACTTTTCCTGTAAAGTTCATTTCACGACTTCCTTTTTTAAAAACAAGATCGTCATGATTAGCTTTTCCAACTCTCACCATCAATCTATCATATCCGGTTGTTTTATCAATATCTAATCCAACGCACATTTTTTCATTCACCATAAAAATGAGACCTCCCATCATTTTCTTTTCTGCGGTTAGATTAGCTTTTGATAGTCGTTGCCTTATTCGATCGGCTTGGTATTCGCTATATGCCATAGTTAGTTTTTTATAGCTTTTCCAGTTTCTACATAGCTCTTTATTGACTTGAGTGCTTTAAGTCGATTTTTCCTTTGATCCATTTTAATCATA
>JAHEBE010000107.1 GCA_024642365.1 Algoriphagus sp. | reverse complement strand
TGATGATCCTGCTGAGCAATGTAGGGTTAGCAAAGACTATCCACCTTTGTATGGGTATGGAAAAGGAAAGTGCTATTGGGTTTTCGACATCAGAAATAGCATGTGAAATGGCAAAAAAGAAGGCATCATGTCATGCTGAGAATGAAGCCACTTCTCATGAAAAAGATTGTTGTGAGGAGGAATTTGAATTGCTTGTATTGGATCAAGAACTTCAAAAATCAAGTCCTACAATTGATTATAGCCCTGAATTTGTGGTTTCTTTGGTTTATACTTTCATGGGAATTTCGATTTCCCCAGAAGTATTAAATAGTATTTCCACCCCTTACCTCCCGCCCCACCTAAGGCAAGACTTTCAAGTCCTTCACCAATCATTTTTGATTTAATCTTTCCGGTTTCCCAATTTATTTGAATTGGGAGAGTAAGCTCATGTCTTCTCGATATGAGATTCTTTCTATTTCGTTTACCGGATACGATTATGCTAAACACGATCATTAAGTTTTTCTTAGAAAACAAACTAGTTACTGTACTTCTCCTCCTGGTTATCATAGGATGGGGAATTGTAACTGCTCCATTTAACTGGGATATAGGATTTTTACCAAGGGATCCAGTTCCTGTTGATGCCATACCTGATATTGGGGAAAATCAACAAATTGTTTTTACCGAATGGATGGGAAGATCTCCGCAGGATGTCGAAGATCAAATTACCTATCCACTGACTACTTCCCTACTTGGATTACCGGGAGTAAAAAGTGTTAGAAGCAGTTCAGCTTTTGGATTTTCCAGCGTCTACATCATTTTTGATGAGGATACAGAATTCTATTGGAGCCGCTCTCGGGTTCTTGAAAAGTTGAATTCACTTCCTTCGGGTTTGCTTCCAGATGGAGTTCAGCCAAAGCTCGGTCCTGATGCAACAGCTTTGGGTCAGGTGTTTTGGTATACACTTGAAGGAAGAGATGAAGAAGGAAATCCAGCAGGCGGATGGGATCTTCACGAATTGCGAAGTATTCAAGATTATTACATCCGTTATTCACTAACGGCTGTAGAAGGGGTTTCGGAAGTAGCTTCAGTAGGCGGACATGTCAAAGAATACCAAGTTGATGTTGACCCTGCTGCTTTAAAAGCCAATGGAGTGTCCTTGATGGACGTAATGCAAGCTGTCAGAAAAAGCAATCTGGACGTCAGCGCTAATACAATAGAGGTAAATCGTGTCGATTACTTTGTCAGAGGTCTTGGCTATGTAGAGGAACTATCTGATCTGGATCAAGCTGTCGTCAAAGTTACTGACAACGTTGCTATCCGAATCAAAGATGTTGCAAAAGTAACCATTGGGCCACAAGTCCGAAACATGGGTGGCATTTTGGATAAGTCAGGAGCTGAAGCTGTAGGTGGTGTGGTCATCGCTCGATATGGGGACAATCCGCTGGCGGTAATTGAGGGAGTCAAATCAGAAATAGAAAAACTTTCAGAGGGCTTACCCACAAAAACTTTAGCCGATGGGCGAATTTCTAAAGTAACCATTGTTCCCTTCTATGACCGTTCAGGGCTTATTTTTGAAACCCTAGGCACCCTTTATGAAGCCATATCCCTGCAAATCTTGATCACGATAATCGTGATTGTGGTTATGGTTTCTAATCTTAGAGCTTCATTTCTGATTTCAGCTTTGCTCCCGCTTGCAGTACTGATGTGCTTTATTTTTATGAAGTATTTTGGCGTAGATGCCAATATTGTAGCCCTTTCTGGAATTGCGATAGCGATCGGAACTATGGTCGATTTAGGTATTATTCTGAATGAAAATATTCTCCGACACTTAGAAGAAGCCCCAAAAGATCAATCAAAACTTAAAACCGTTTATCAAGCTACTTCAGAAGTTTCATCGGCAATACTTACTGCAGTAAGTACGACTATTGTCAGTTTTCTACCTGTCTTTACCCTGCAAGCGGCAGAAGGAAAGCTATTCGGGCCATTAGCTTATACAAAATCATTTGCCCTAATCGCAGCATTGATTTTCACCTTGTTGATAATGCCAGCTTTTTCGCACTGGATATTTTCCTTAAAAAGCGCAAGCAAAAAAAGAAGTCTTTATTTGAATATTGCCTTAATTGTCCTCGGACCCATTGTGGCTTTCTCAAGTTGGGCATGGGCCGGTTGGGTACTTTTTGCTTTTGGAGCCGCCAATTTATTGATTCAATATTATCCAGATCGATTTGGTAACTATCAAGATTACATACGAGTTGGGATTACAGTTATTGCTATTTCATGGCTTTTGACGATTAAATGGCTACCGCTAGGGGTTGCGACAAGTATTTGGATTAATTTCTTTTTTATCGCGCTTATTCTGGGACTTCTATTGGGTACTTTCTCAGTATTTCTTCACTTCTACCCTAGGATTTTACTTTGGTGTTTAAATAACAAAGCAAAGTTTTTAATACTTCCGGTAATCATTTTACTACTTGGAATAAATGTTTGGTTAGGCTTTGATCGAGTTTTTGGAGTCTTTTCCAATACCGCTGACCGCATTGGATGGAATCTTCGAGCAAGTAAGTTATGGTCAGGATTAAGTCATTCATTTCCAGGTTTAGGAAAAGAATTTATGCCTTCGCTCAACGAAGGATCTTTCCTCCTTATGCCAACTACGATGCCTCATTCAGGATTAACTGAAAATAAGGATGTGTTGCAACAATTGGATATGCTTGTTACCGCTATTCCTGAAGTGGATTTAGTGGTAGGAAAAGCGGGACGTGCTGAGACTGCTATTGATCCTGCACCAATTTCCATGTTTGAAAATACCATTAATTATAAATCAGAATATGCAACTGATCAGGATGGAAATAGGCTTCGCTTCAAGGTAAATGAGGAAGGTTTCTATGAATTGAAATCTGGTGGATTTTATGATCCTAGTTTTAATACTCCAAGTATTGTCAACCCCAAAAACTTAATTGATGACACTAATGGAGCTTATTTCAGACAATGGAGAACCGAAATCAAATCCCCGGATGATATCTGGGAGGAAGTCTTAAAAGTAATAAACCTCCCGGGAGTTACCTCCTCACCAAAGCTTCAACCGATTGAAACGCGTTTGGTAATGCTTCAAACAGGGATGCGCGCACCGATGGGAATCAAGGTATATGGCCCTGATCTTCAGACAATCGAAGCTTTTGGGATGAAGCTCGAACAGTACTTGAAAGAGGTACCTTCGGTAAAAAAAGAAGCGGTGTTTGCGGATCGAATTGTTGGAAAGCCTTACCTCGAATTAGACATTGATCGCGCTCAAATATCACGATATGGAATGAATGTCGTAGATGTCCAAGATTTTATTGAGTCTGCAATTGGAGGTATGAAACTGAGTACAACGGTAGAGGGAAGAGAGCGCTATCCAATTCGCGTCCGTTATGCTCGAGAATTTAGAGATGATCCATCTGCTATTGAAAACATCCAAATTCCAACGCCTTTGGGCAATTACATTCCACTAGGGCAGCTTGCCAAAATCACTTATCGTCCTGGACCTGACATGATTCGCGGTGAAAATAGTTTTCTGGTAGGCTATGTGCTGTTAGACAAAATGCCGGGGTTTGCCGAAGTGACTGTCGTGGAAGATGCGCAACGATATCTTAAAAGCAAAATTGATTCCGGGGAATTAGAAGTTCCAGCTGGTGTTCGATATGCATTTTCCGGTTCCTATGAAAATCAATTACGGGCTGAAGAGAGGTTATCGATTGTAGTTCCACTTTGTCTTATCGCTATTTTCTTAATTCTTTACTTTCAATTCAAATCACTTTCAACCACAGTATTCGTCTTCTCTGGGATTGCTATGGCCTTTTCAGGAGGTTTTCTGATGCTTTGGTTCTATGGTCAAGATTGGTTTTTGAATTTCTCTTTCTTTGGGACAGAGCTCCGCGATCTATTTCAAATGAAGACCTACAACCTCTCCGTAGCGGTTTGGGTTGGCTTTATTGCCTTGTTTGGTATAGCCACAGATGATGGTGTCGTAGTCGCTTCTTACCTCAAGCAAAGTTTTGAATCAAATAACCCTGATACAGTCAAAGAAATCAGAGAAGCAGTGCTCGAGGCTGGTAAAAAGCGCGTGCTACCTTGTCTGATGACTACTGCCACTACCCTATTGGCTTTGATTCCTGTACTCTCCTCATCTGGAAGAGGATCTGATATCATGATCCCGATGGCAATTCCCTCTTTTGGAGGAATGTGTATTGAATTGATCACTCTATTCTTGGTTCCTGTCTTGTATAGCTGGTGGGCTGAGCGAAAATTAAAAAACAAAACTCTATGAAAAAGTTACTCTCACTAGCAATCATTTGGATTGGGCTCAGCCACTATTCAATTGCACAAAGCCTGGAAGATTACTTAATCAAAGCGGCTGAAAATAACCCGGAGTTAAAGGCCTATTACAATGATTATTTAGCGGCTTCAGAAATTGGGAATCAAGTTGGGCTTTCTGATCCTGAATTACAGGTTGGCTTCTTCTTTCGTCCAATGGAACGGTTTATGGGAAATCAGCAGGCCGATATCCGATTGATGCAGATGTTTCCATGGTTTGGGACATTAAAAGCTCAAGAATCCGAGTCAGATCAAATGGCTTTAGCAAAGTATCAACTCTTCCTCGATGCTAAAAACAATTTATTCTATCAATTCAAAACCACTTGGTATGCCTTGGCAGAATTAGAGCAGGAAATAAAAATTGCAAAAGAGAATCTAGAGTTCCTAAAAAAATATGAGCAAATGGCTCTTATACGATTCCAAAGTGCATCATCTGCTTCACAAGGAACGAACCCTAGTGCTATGGCTAAACCCACTTCTACCAGCTTTTCAACAGGAAGCGATGGAATGAACGGAATGGGAAATCAAAAGACAGAAATGAATAGTCAGCCGAATTCACAAGCTATGACTCCAGCGGCATCGATGAATTCATCCGGGCCTGGAATGTCTGATGTCATACAAACCCGATTGCAGATCCAAACTTTGGAAAATGATATTCAATTTCTTGAGGAGAGTAAATTCCCTTTGGAAGTAGAACTCAACTTGCTCATGAATCAACCACGTAATGGGTCCATTTCTAGTCCGACTTTATTAGCCCCAATCGAATTAGGCATAGAAAAACAAGCCATCCTGGATAGCATTAAAATCCAAAACCCAATGCTGGCGATGTATGATGCAGAGTTTTCAGCATTAGAATCCCAAAAAACAATGGCAAAACTAGATGGTAGGCCGATGCTTGGTGCAGGGGTGAATTACATGCCTTTTAAGGCTAGAATGGAAGATGGAATGAGTATGGGAGGAAATGACATGATCATGCCAATGGTGACGATGACACTGCCTATCTATCGAAAGAAAACCAATGCACGAATCAAAGAAGCTGAACTACTCCAGGAAAAGATCCAATTCAATAAAGAAAACACTTTAAATCAGCTGGAAATTAGCTGGGCTAAGGCCATTCGTGATTTGGAAGATGCGAATCGAAAAATAACTCTTTATGATTCGCAATTGGAATTGGTAAATCAAAATATCCGATTGCTCCTGACTGCTTATGCGACAAATGGAAATGATTTTGAAGAAGTGCTTCGCGCCCAGCAACTCTTATTGGATTTTGAGTTTTCCAAAATCGCAGCTATAACCAAACAATATAATTCCCTTGCTCTGCTGGATATGCTATCAGCAAAGGCAGTAACCCCTAATTCAAATTAACGCCATGGAAACTAAAACTAGAAATCTATATCTATTTGGAGGATTGTTGTTTGTTCTCGGAATTTCACTTGGCTGGATAATCAGTCCATCAAACCCAGAAGCAACTGAAGCTTCCCATGATCACAGTGTTGAAACCTTAGCAAATCAGCTTTGGACCTGCTCCATGCATCCCCAAATTAAATTGAATGAAGCTGGAGATTGTCCCATCTGTGGAATGGATCTGATTCCTTTGGTCAGTGGAAATTCCTCGGGATCTGGAAATCCTATGGTAATGGAAATGACTCCTGAAGCTGTAGCTATGGCTAATATTCAAACCACTTTAGTTGGAGGAATGAATAGCAATGGAGAGCTTTTATTGACAGGAAAGATTCAATCCGATGAACGACAAAATGCTTCTGTCACGGCTAAATTTCCAGGGAGAATCGAAAAGTTGCATGTGAGCTTTACAGGTGAAAAAGTAAAAGCGGGCCAAAAATTGGTTACAATTTATTCCCCAGAATTAGTCACTGCTCAAAAGGAGCTTTTAGAGGCCTCCAAATCAAAGGCTAGCTTTCCTGAATTATACCTCGCAGCAAAAGAAAAATTGAGACTTTGGAAATTGACCGATTCACAAATAACAGACTTAGAAAATGCTGGGAATCCTCGAACAGAAATTGATGTACTGGCTGAGCATAGCGGTGTGGTCACACAACGGAATATCGCTGTAGGTGATTATGTGACCACTGGGTCAGTCCTATTCAATATCGTTGATTTGGATAAAATCTGGGTAATGCTTGATGCCTATGAGTCAGATTTGCCTTTAGTTGCAGTTGGTAATACCATCACTTTCACTGCGGCAGGAATACCGGGACAAACATTTCAAACCAAGGTAACTTATATTGATCCCATTTTGAATCCTAATACTCGAGCTGCTTCACTTCGAGCCGAACTGTCAAATCCTGGTGGCAAATTACTCCCAGAAATGTTTGTCAGTGCAAAAGTAAAAACGAATTCAAAAGCTAATTCATCAGCCATCGCAATCCCCAGAACAGCCTTACTTTGGTCAGGGAAAAGATCAATTGTCTATGTAAAAGTCCCCAATGCAGATTTTCCATCCTTTGAAATGAGAGAAATAACTATTGGGTCTAAGCTAGGTGAAATGTACTCGGTTGAGGCTGGATTATCGATTGGAGAAGAAATTGTCACCAATGGGACTTTTGCTATCGATGCAGCTTCCCAACTCTCAGGTGGCTATAGCATGATGAATAGACCAAAAGTGAAAGTATTGACTGCTTCAACAATTGATTTTCAAAACCAACTAACTAGCTTGACAGAAGAATATTTTAAAGTCAAAAACAGCTTGGTAAATGATGATCCAGCTGCAGCAAAAAAAGCAAGTACTGCGCTCAAAATTAGTCTTTCAAAAGTGGATATGAATTTGGTGAAAGGTCCCGCTCATGAGCAGTGGATGGTTATTCAATCAGAAATAAAAAAAGCAGCCGATCTGTTAGAAAAGGAATCTGAAATAAGTAAACAACGAAGTCATTTCTCAAAATTATCAACGCAGTTTATCAACTTGACAGAATCATTTGGCCTGACAAAGGACAAGGTGTATAAAGAATATTGTCCTATGGCATTCAATAACAAAGGAGAATATTGGTTAAGCGAATCGGCTGAAATCCGAAATCCTTACTTTGGTAAATCGATGCTGACCTGTGGTGAGGTTAGTGCTACCTACATAAAGGGCCAACCGGTACTTGACCTAAATTCCAAAAACCCTTCTACAGAAGTTCATTCACACTAAAAAATATCCAGTAACAATTACCACCCAAGTATATGAGAAAAAACAATCAATTCTTTGCCAGAAAAATTCATCGCTTCCTTGGAGTTTTCATCGGGATCCAATTTATCTTTTGGACGATTTCTGGCCTGTATTTTAGCTGGACTGATATTGATGAGATTCATGGGGATCATTTTCATGAAACTCACATGATGCATCAATCTGCATCAGATTTAATTAATCCTGCTGATTTGGATTCCACTCTGGAGATTTCAACGTTAGAACTCCGTTTTGTTAGACACCAGCCATACTATTGGGTAAATGAAGAACTTCTATTTGATGCAAAAAATGGATCGCTTCAAAATGAAATTTCAGAGGAAGAAGCAAAGGAAATAGCCCAGATTTATATTAAAGGAGATTTTGGTATTCGCGAAGCTGAATACATCACAGAAACAGATTCTCATCACGAATTTAGAGGTCGTCCCCTACCCGCTTGGGCAATCCACTTTGACCATCCAGAAAATCTAACTGCTTACATCGATGCAAAAAGTGGAAGTTTTGAACGAGTTCGTCACAGAAGTTGGAGATGGTTTGACTTCTTGTGGATGTTTCACACGATGGATTATGCAGGTAGAGATGATTTCAACAATTTGCTTTTGCGTGTTTTCTCCTTAGCAGGATTGGCTGCGGTAGCTTCAGGATTTACTTTGTTTTTTATGACTACCAAAAAGAATCGATTGTCTAAAACCAGATAATTTAATTTAGAATAAAAAGTGGTTGACGCTTTAAATAAAAAAATATCCCCGCAGGAAGCCTGCGGGGATAAAACCAAAATCAAAAGGCAAACTGGTACTGCATTACCCACATTCCTTTTCTAGGCTCTGCACTATTTTTTATAAGTTTATCAGTAGTTCCTTGGGCCAAAATTGGTCGACTTTGGTAATCCAAAGAAAGTTTTGAACGATGTCCAGCTTGAAGCCAGTTAACTCCTACGTCATAGACAGTAAATGGATCTTGGACTTTTTCATAATCTGAGCGAATCAATTGAAAATAGGGTTGTAATGTCCCTGCATTTCCCAATAAATCTTTTCGCATCAAATAACCTGCTTGGATATAGTAAACTTTACCTGTTCCAATTAAAGGAAAATTATTGCCTGGTCCATTAGCACTTCCGCTTGCATTCACCCCATTTGCCACATTGATTGCTCCCCCATTTCTTAGGTAATTCGGCCCGAAGTCGTAATTAATATAGGCTGCGTATGCTGTGATTGCAGTTCCTTTTCCTTGGTCAAGTGGTCTATCCATAAAGATATCTAAACCGAATTGCTTGCTAGGTGCCAAGATTTTGCCACTTGTTGACGTAGCTCGGTATTCCATTGCATTTGCTTGAGTCGAAAAGCCGGAACCTAAGGCTAGCACTTTTTTCTTACCTAAGTAAGTACCCGTCATATATGGGAATTGGTTGTTTTCTTTTTCCCAAAATTGCCACATCACATATCCTTGGTATTGTAATTCAGGCGCAGTGGTACTGTAATATGCCTGATTAACTACTCCGTCGGGCAAAGTTGGGACTGGGTTTAAGGCAGTTTGAATAGGAAATGGATTGGAAACGGAAAAACGATAATCCAATTTCCCCAATTGTCCCTTTGCATAAACGCCTAACTTCCGTACAAATTGATCGGTGATATCATTGGTTGATTCTTCTATAAAAGGAAGGTCCATTCCCAAAATAGAGGAAACAGAAGATGATGCAAATCGAACTGTTCCATTCCAACCATGCAAACCAGCTCCAATTGTCAATTTGGAGGGTATTACCGCATATTCACCAGTAACATCATGTAGGAATAGTCCTGGTTTTCT
>JAHEBE010000106.1 GCA_024642365.1 Algoriphagus sp. | reverse complement strand
CGAAAGCCGGAGACCATATTCTCTTCATCTTTGATGAGCCTACTACAGGTCTTCACTTTCACGATATCAAAAAACTGCTCCATTCTATCAATGCACTGATCGATCAGGGTCACTCTGTGATTATCATTGAGCACAATACCGAGGTGATCAAATCTTCCGATTGGGTGATTGATTTAGGTCCTGAAGGTGGAAATAAAGGAGGACATTTAACATTTGCCGGCACACCGGAAGAGTTAATGAAAGAAAAAGAGAATTATACCGCGAAATATTTGAGAGAGAGCTTCGCATAAATGAAATGCTAATTCTGTTTTGAAGATTTAAAAAAGTGCTAAAATAAACTTAATGGAATTTTAGCTCGTAGCGAGCATTTTTCGGGAGGTTTAGAGCACTGCTTTGACAGCACAAAGGCGGGGGCTCGTCCTAAATAATTATCGGGATCCTTGGTTTCCAAATGATTAATTAAAAGGATGAAAACTTCATAAGTTTTCATCCTTTCTTTTTAACTGCAGAATCAACTTAATAAGGAGATACTTATTCGATAATTTATCAATGGCTTTATAGCTTTCAATTGAGCATTTTTTGAACCTAGGTAAAAAAAACCCATTCTAAGATTTATACGAAAACTTAAATTCTAGCCTTTTCAAATACCCAAAAAAGTATTATAAGAATATAATTCTGCAATTTGATATTTTATAATATTTTATTTTGTTATTAAAGCAAATTACCATAGGTTTGATTCCTTTTAATTCACATTTGATGATTGAACATCGCGATAGGAAACATCCCAAGGACGATTGTCCTTACCCATTGAAGAATCGCTTCTCCTCCAAGAGAAGCGATTTTTTTTACCCAAATCCGAACGACAAAAAAGTGTATCCCACTAAACTATTTAGCTTTATGAAAAAAAATTACTCAAAAACTAGACTTTCAAGGGCCTTTTTGAATTATGGGCTACTTGTGACATTCATTTTTGGATGTCAAGAGATTGACACACCTTCTCTAATTATAGAAGAGCAGATTTTGGAATTCTATACCGAAGTCATTCCCAATGAATACATCGTTAGGTTAAACCCTTCCACTTTGACCTTTAGAAAAACCAATAATTACGTGGCAGATCAAGCTGCAATGCGAAAGTATTCCAATGAGATTTTGGCCTCCTATCGAATTGCCCCAGAAAACTTACGAATGACCTACTCTGCCGCGATCGAAGGTTTTGCAGTGCGTCTTTCAGCTTCTGAATTAGCCTTATTAAAGAAAGATCCAAGAGTTTCTTTTATTGAATCTGATGAAATTATCGCATTAGGAAAGCCTGCTGATAAAGGCGGAAATGGTAAGGGTGGAGGAAAACCAGTTACCGAACCTGCACCTACACCTGAGCCAACTCCGGAACCTACACCTGAGCCAAGCCCAGAACCTACACCCGAGCCAAGCCCGGATCCAATCTATGTTCCTGAAGTATCAGCCCCAACTCAAGAAGTTCCCTGGGGAATAACTCGTATCGGCGGATTTTCTACCTACCGTGGAACGAATGTCGCTTTCATTATTGATACTGGTATTGATTTGGACCACCCCGATTTGAATGTCAATCAAAGCCTTGGCTTCAAAGGCGTACCTGATGATGTGAGTTTAACTTTAGACGATGAGCACAGTCATGGGACACACGTAGCAGGTACAATTGCTGCAGTTAATAATACATTCGGAGTAGTGGGTGTCGCAGCGGGAGCGCCTGTAGTACCGATTAAGGTTCTTGGGCCGACTGGTAGTGGTCAAAAATCTTGGGTTATCGCTGGTATTGATCACGTAGCTGCAGTTGGAAAACCTGGGGATGTAGCTAATCTAAGCCTTGGAGGTTCTGCAAGTTTAGCACAAGATCAAGCAGTGTTAAATGCTGCAAGCAAGGGCATTTTCTTTGTCGTAGCTGCAGGTAATAATGCAGATGATGCAAATTTATATTCCCCGGCTCGAGTAAATGGTCCAAATGTCTATACGATATCATCGATGGATAGCAATGGAGCACTTTCCTCATTTTCTAACTACGGAAACCCTCCAATAGATTTTGCAGCACCTGGAAGAGGCGTTAAGTCTACTATCCCGGGAGGTAGCTATGGTTCGAAAAGTGGTACATCGATGGCAACTCCCCATGTAGCAGGTATGCTACTTTTAGGAAATGTCGCCGCTAATGGCAATGTTACAGCCGATAAAGACAGTGATCCTGACCCAATAGTCACACGAGTATTTTAAAATGAAAAACGGCTACCTGAATATCAGGTAGCCGTTTTTGTTTAGTTAGGAAATTACTTAAATGGGACACTCAATCGGAACCAACACATCCAAGTGGATCGCATAATAATTTGCAGCCGGAACAGGTACAGAAAGTGATGTTCCTTTATATGTTGTAAACAAACCTGCAGCTGGTCTCTTCGTAGGAAGAGTTTGATAAGCTTGAATTTTTACAGATTCTGGTACATCTTGAAGTTTCATTGAACCAAGATTTATTGTCAGCACTCCACCGGAAAGGGTCACTGTTCCATCTGTTTCTTTTTGTCCTGCATAAATCATTTGTGTAGCAGGTCCATTTGGATCAAAATAGAACCACCAGGCAGCGCCAGCACCACCAGTTCCACCAGCCCAGCCAGTTTCTGATCCATAACAATCATCTTCTTCCTGAATCACATCATCGTCACACTCTTGGATCGTAAATGGCCCAGAATAAGTAGCCCAGTTTCCTTTGGAAACAAATCTAGTTCCACAAGCCCAAGCTGTTTCACCCTGAAGAACAAGACCTGTACTTTCATCTATTCTAACCACTACTGCATGGAATGCAAAGTAGAAGGTTGGAGGGGTAGATGCAATTGGGAATGAATAAGTCACCACTTGTAGCGCTGGATCATGTGTCATTTTGTACGGAAACTGTCCAGGAGCTGGATTTTTTCCTACTCCCAAATCTGCTGGACTCGCACCAATTTTCAGATGTGTCTGGGTCATGTACCAAGTTGTTCCTTCGGTTGACGCAGTGATGTAAACTGTTGTTTCATCGTTATAGACTTCCACTTCGCCAACATTAATATTTTGACCTGCCATTAAACAGGCTTTAAAGGTGTCTCCGCAGACTTCAGGTTCACTGATAATCACACGAGAAGAAACGTTACCATATGGTGAACCTTTAACAAAAGCTACTTTCTCTGGAAAAGTAAATTCTTCTGTCAATTCAACATTTTCCGTTATGCTACAAGCCGTAGCAAAGAGAACCAAAACCAAACTCCATAACCCGATGGAAACTTTGGAATAAATTGTGTTTTTCATAGATCGAAAATTAGAGGAGCAAATGTAATCAAAAAGAAATTTCAAAAGCAAAAAAAACTTTTTTGAATACAAAAAAAGGCATTTAAGCCTCTTTTTGGGTAAAAATGGGTTTTAAGAAACACACTAATTTCCTAGCATGAGAACTATATAATTATTCTAATTTTTTTTGAATTATTAGAAGAAGTGCCAATTGAAACAGTTTTGGCACATTTTTCACAAAAACCCCGACTTTTTCTTCTTTTATTTTTGCATTGGTCTTCCATCCAACCATTTTCCACCGCTGGTTTTTCTACCCTACATTTTAATTCTAAATTCGGGTTCGAATGAAATTTCTACCTATGAAAAAACAACTACTCTTTTCCCTTTTTACTTGTTGCTTGATTTGGTCAGCAGTTGCTCAAATCCAAACCCCAGAACAATTCCTAGGCTATAAGCCTGGTGATCGATTTACTCCGCATCATCGAATGGTGGATTACTTTGAGCATGTCGCGGCAAATAATCCAAACGTTAAATTGATCCAATACGGAGAAACCAACGAAAAGCGGCCTTTGATCATAGCCATTTTTTCAAGCACTGAAAACATGGCTATGTTGGAAGAAATCCGAACAGATAATTTAAAGAGAGCAGGTCTGATGGAGGGAAATCCAATTCACTCCATTCCAGTGAACTGGATGTCTTTTAATGTGCACGGCAATGAATCCGTGGGTATGGAAGCGGCAATTTCTGCCTTCTATACGTTGGCTAATCCCGCCAATTCGAAATCGCAAGAGTGGCTTAAAAACCAAGTGATTATCATGGACCCAGCTATCAATCCTGATGGAAGGGATCGCTATTCCAATTGGTACAACCAGAAAATGAATACTACGCTACAGCCAGACCTCCAATCAATGGAACATAACGAACCTTGGCCAGGTGGTCGAGCAAACCATTACTTATTCGACTTGAATCGTGACTGGGCATGGCAGGTACAAGTGGAATCTCAGGCTCGATTAAAAATGTATCAGCAATGGATGCCACAACTACACCTTGACTTCCATGAGCAAGGAATAAACAACCCATTCTATATGGCACCAGCCGCAGAGCCCCTTCATGAGCAGCTGAGCCCCTTCCAGCATGAATTTCAAGATATTTTTGGTAGAAATACAGCGAAGTATTTTGACGAGATGGGAAGATTTTATTTTACTAAAGAGCGTTTTGATCTGCTTTACCCTTCTTATGGCGATTCCTACCCGATGTTTAATGGAGCAATTGGAATGACCATCGAGCAAGGTGGTGGAGGTCAAGCAGGTCGGGGTGGATTTAATTCTGTTGGAGATACCGTGACTTTGAGCTACCGTATCGAAGGACATTATACCGCAGCATTGTCGGCTGCAGAAGTGACGAGCCAAAATTCTAAACGATTGCTGGATGAGTTTACCAAATTTTACAAAGACAATTCAAGCAACCCTAAGGGCAAATACAAAAGCTTTGTGATCAAAGCCGAAAGCAATCCCGCTCAAGTGGCCAAACTGCTTGAACTTTTGGATAAAAATGGAATACGCTATGGCAAAGCGGGCGCAAAGTCTGGATTGAAAGGCTTTAGCTACGGAACTGGAAAATCGGAAACCTTTGCTACTTCAGCAGAAGATATTGTGGTTTCTGCCTATCAGCCAAAGTCCGTTTTGACTCAGGTTTTCTTCGAGCCAAACCCTCAGCTTAATGACAGCATTACCTACGACATCACGAGTTGGTCCATGCCTTATGCCTACAATTTAGAGGCCTTTGCAGTGGAGACTCGTCTTGATCCTTCTGGAGCATATGAAAAACCTGCCTTTGTGGCCAATGTTGCAGGAAAAACACCTGTTGCCTATATCGCTGGCTGGAATGGTACACGAGATGCAGCTTTCTTAGCGGCACTTTTGAACCAAGGAATACGAGTAAAATATCCAGAATTTCCCTTCGAAGTTGAGGGGAAAAGTTTCCCTGCCGGATCACTTTTAATTACTAAAGGAGGCAATGAATATGTCGTTGATTTCGATAGAAAAGTAACCGAAACTGCCAATAAATTTGGCCTGACATTAGCTACTACCATGAGTGGCTACATGGATAAAGGCAAAGATTTTGGATCGCCAAATATTCGGGTCATTCAAGCTCCAAAAGTTGCACTTGTTGGTGGTCAAGGAACAAATTCCCTCGGCTTTGGGGAGATTTGGCACTTTTTTGAGAAAGAGCTCAACTACCCTTTGAGTACTTTGGAACTAGAAAATATGGGTCGCTATGACCTAAGTAAATATGATGTGATCATCATGCCATCAACTCGTGGAGGAGGCTTAAACAAAGCTGCTCAAGATCTAGTAACGGATTGGGTTAAAGCCGGTGGAAAATTAATAGCAATTGATGGGGCATTAAATTTCTTCGCAAATAAAGAAGGATTTGCTCTAAAAACATTTGATACAGATGATGAGAAAAAGGCTGCTGAAAAAGCTAATGAAGCCCTATCAAAACAAGAACGCTTAGCTCCTTTTACCGAAGGAGAGCGATTGGCTATTTCAGGAGGGGCAGCAGGAGCAATCTATCAGGTAGCCATGGACCAAACTCACCCACTCGGATACGGAACTGGTGGAAAATTCTATACCCTGAAGAATAACTCTAGCAAATATGCCTATCTGACTGATGGTGTGAATGCAGGAAAAATCATTTCGAATGATTCCTATCGCACAGGATATATTGGTTACAAAATTAAGTCTAGCATGGGAGGGTCAATGGCCATCGGGGCAGAAAATCAAGGAAGGGGAGAGATTATCTACTTTGTGGATAACCCTATCTTCCGTGGTTTTTGGGAGTCAGGAAAATTGGTCTTGAGTAATGCCATCTTTATGGTAGGACAATAAGAGAGATTTTAAATGTAAGATTAACCGGCCGCTGTGAAGTGGCCGGTTTTTTTGTGATTGATGGGCTCCTATTTTCTATTGGTCCTTTTGGAAACACTAATCTCCCATTCAAATAATTCTTTTTAAGAAAATCTTCCTTAGCTAAACTTCACAGACAGGGATTCCTTATATTTTCTTAGCAATCAACCCCTTAACAAGAACCCCAATACTATGAAAAACAATCGAAGAGACTTTTTCAAAAAAATAGGTGTAGGCACAGCTGGACTTGGTTTGGCTTCAACCATTCCATTCACCTCCTGCGCCTCCGAATCCAATCAGGTTCCAGAATCAGATGAGCAATTCCTGAAAATTGGAGATGATATCGCCATTGCTGATACCAGCAACGGAAAAGTCCGAGGCTATATACTCCATGATATCTACACCTATTTGGGAATCCCCTACGGTGCGGATACTTCAGGTGCAAATCGCTTTATGCCTCCACAAAAACCCACCCCGTGGACAGACATAAAGCCTACCATTTGGTGGGGAAATACAGCGCCACAAATCATGGATAACCGCTACGCCAATGCGGATTATTCCTTTGCGGATCATTGGAACTATGATGATCTGAGCGAAGATTGCCTTCGACTGAATGTCTGGACAGCCGGAATAGCAGATGGGAAAAATCGCCCGGTTATGGTATGGCTTCATGGCGGTGGATTTACCAATGGCAACGCCATTGAGCAAGACGGTTATCATGGAGAAAATCTCGCCCGAAAAGGTGATATAGTTTTTGTCTCGATCAATCATAGACTAGGGCCTTTAGGCTTCACTGACCTCTCAGGTGTTGGCGGAGAAAAATATGCTGCCTCCGGCAATGTGAGTCAGTTGGACATCATCGCTGCGCTGGAATGGGTAAAAGCCAATATTGCGAATTTTGGAGGCGATCCTTCCAATGTCACTATTATGGGACAATCTGGAGGTGGAGCTAAAGTGACTTGCACGATGGCTATGCCGGCTGCGAAAGGATTGGTGCATAAGGGAGTCGCACTCAGTGGATCCATGCTTGTCGCCAATGAGCAAAGCTACAGTCAAAAGTTAGGACAATACGTCATGGAGGCCGCAGGTTTAACAACCGCAACTGTGGATAAACTCCAAGAGTTAAGTTGGAGAGCATACATTGATGCAGCAAATGAAGCGCTGGCAAGAATGCGGAAAGAATTCCCACAGCCTGGTTTCCGAGGTGGTTTTGGTCCGGTGGCAGATGGGGTGCATGTTCCTAAAGGAGAATTTTTCACCGAATCAGCAGCTGATGCTGCCGCTATGCCTTTGATGATTTGTACCACATTCCATGAATGGAATCCAACGCGGGTTAGCCCCGAATTGGAAAAAATAGACCTTCCTGGAGTAGTTGAAAAAATCAAAGAACGATTTGGAGATCAATCTGAAGCAATTCTTGCAGCCTACCAAAAAGATTTTCCCGAAGCATCTCCAGCCGACCTTTGGGCAATGATCATGTCCAACAGGCAAAATGCAATCAAGGCAGCCAATGCAAAATCCAGCCAATCCGCACCGGTTTATTTAGCTTGGTTTGGATGGGAGCCTAATCTTTATTCCGGTCGCATGAAAGCTTTCCATTGCATCGATATCTGTTTTTGGTATGCCAATACGGATCGAATGTACACCCATACCGGAGGCGGAAGTCGCCCAAAAGCCTTGTCGAATGAAATGTCCACGGCTTTGGTTTCTTTTATGAAGACCGGCGACCCAAATGGCAGTAAACTCCCTAGCTGGCCGAAGTATTCGGCTGAAAATGGAGAGACGATGATTTTGAATGATCAATCGGTAGTAAAAAATAAACCGGATGGAACTGGTTTGGCCAGTTTGCCAGAATAAAAATTAGGAAAGGGACTCAAATGAGTCCCTTTTTTTATTTTATCCGCTATGGGTTTTGGAATTGAAAATATTTCTAAAACTGACTCATCCACAAGATTACCATACCAGAATTGGGTTTGATTTCGTAATTTGAAAACAATCTTTAAGCCCAAAGCAATGCCCAAATACGACTACATTATCGTCGGCGCCGGCTCCGCGGGATGTGTCCTAGCGAACCGACTTTCTGAAAACCCTGCCCATCAAGTTTTACTTTTAGAAGCTGGTGGTCCTGACAAAAAAATGGAAATCAAAATTCCCGGGGCTTATCCAAAACTTCATAAATCAGAAGTGGACTGGGGCTTTTGGTCAGAACCACAAGAGCAATTAGACGGTCGAAAGCTTTACCTCCCAAGAGGAAAAACATTAGGAGGCAGTTCCTCCACAAATGCCATGGCTTACGTCAGGGGAAATAAAGCAGATTATGATGAATGGGCTTCTTTAGGAAATAAAGGTTGGGATTATGAATCCCTTTTACCCTATTTCAAAAAATCAGAACATAACGAAGATATCCACAATGATTATCACGGAAGCGAAGGCCCACTAAATGTCACTTTTGCAAAAGGCTTTCAAACTCCATTCGCTGACGCATTTGTACAAGCTTGTCAAGAAAATGGCATCCCAGCAAATGCAGATTACAATGGCCAAAATCAATATGGAGCAAGCCTGCTTCAGTTTACCATAAAAAATGGATTACGAAATAGTACAGCCTCAGCTTTCCTCAAACCCATTTTAAAACGCCCAAACTTACATATTCGGACTCGTTCGCAAGTAAGCAAACTAATTCTTGAGCAGGGTCTCGCTATCGGCGTTGAAGTACAAAACTCTAAAGGAAAAGTGACGCGGTACTTGGCAGAAAAGGAAGTTATCCTTGCTGCAGGAGCATTTCAATCCCCACAAATCTTGATGTTATCTGGGATTGGAGATCAATCAGAACTTGAAAAACTAGGAATCTCCTCAGCAATTCATCTTCCCGGAGTTGGCAAAAACCTACAAGATCATCTCTTTTTCAATTGCTCGGCATTAAGTAAAACTCAGGAAGGATTTAACCATCACAATACGCCATTAAACCAATTCAAAGGATTGATTCAGTTGCTCCTCAAACAAAAAGGGCCCTTGACTTGCAGCCCCTTAGAGGCAGTTGCATTCTTCAACACCCAAGGAGCGGATGAAGTTGACTTTCAATTTCACTTTGCTCCTATGCACATGGGGGCAGATTATAAGACTGATTTTCATGACTTATCCACATTTC
>JAHEBE010000105.1 GCA_024642365.1 Algoriphagus sp. | reverse complement strand
TTAAGCCAAATAGGAGCAATTTGGGCAAGGGCAACTTTTAAATGATTATCAGGCATGGCTGAAGAGTTATTTTTGGAAAGTAGGATAAAATGGGGAGCAATTCAACCAAAAATTTATTTTGAAAGGCTGAATTGATTTTAAATGAAAAATGCGACTCAAATTTGAATCGCATTTCCAGAACTTAATTGAAATATTTTTTAATTAATGACAGACTCTGGTTCCAATTCAACCAAGGCTACAGCCCCGTGAATAGCCGTTTCATCCAACTCAGAAAGCAAAATTTCCAATCGCTCAAGTACTGTTGCATAGCCAAAAGTTGAAAGGTTCTTGTGGAGGGATTTTTTAAAGAGCGGATAAGTCTTTCGGATGGAACCTCCAAGTACAATTGCTTCTGGGGCCAATGCGTACAAAATATGTTTGATCAATTCTCCTAGGTGATGTCCATATTCATCGAATGCTTTAAGCGCTCTTTCATCTCCTGCCAAAGCTAATTTTGCTAATGCTTTTGGTTTCGACTTGTAATATTTTAAAAAGAATTTACCACTGCAATAGTGCTCAAAATCATGGTTTAAATAAGCAGCGCTACACCATTCACCCGCAGCTGAGTTGACTCCACTGTAGACATGTCCATTGATTACAATACCACCGCCGACACCCGTTCCAAGTGTAATTCCTACCAGGTTTTTAAATCTTCGACCCACCCCAAATTTGTGAACTCCCAATGCAAAGCAGTTGGCATCATTATTTATGAAAATAGGCTTTCCAAATCTTTCTGTGAGGAACTTTTTAAGCTCAACATGCTGAAACGCAGGAATATTGGAAAGGCCTAAAACAATACCTTCTTCAACGTTTACTAGTCCGGGGATTCCTATGCCGATCCCGATGATCTCATAGGCAGCATAGGACTCAATAAATTGGGCAATCGTTTCAAGAATAAACGCTTTACTTTCTTGGGCCGGAGTAGAAATAGACCGGATATCATGTAGATGTCCATCGAATAATACACCACCTTTAATGCCGGTGCCTCCAATATCTAATCCTAAAATGGCCTTTTGCATGTATTACAATTTTGGGTTAATAGGTTAATCGAAAAATCAGAAAGCTGTCTTTTCAGGCAACTTTCTGATGTAAATAGGTCTGAGTTTACTTCAATATTTTTTATAGCATTCCTTCTATGGATTTCTCTAGCTCCCTTGCGGTGGCTAAGAATTCTTCTACGTTCATGTCTCGGAAAAAGATCAAACCATGACTAGATCTTACTTTTGCTCGCTCATGAAGATAGAAGTAATTTTTTCCTAAGAGGAGTTGGATAGCATCCAATTGATTTACCCAAGTCCGCTTAGCGACAGTACTAAATTTGCCATTATGGGAGTAGCTAGGGAAAGAGGCATTTACTTGGCTTAAATAGCAATTTGCAAATGAGTCTTCCATTACCGACATATCTCCAAGCGAAACTGGAACGATCACATTCACTTCATGAGGTTCAAATTTGAACCAAACATTCCGATATCCGATGATTCTTAATTCACTTAGATCCTTTTCTTCACCCCACTTTTTAACTGCTGCAGCTGTAGCTTGAAGCACCTTGTAATGAGTATCCGGTCCACTTCCTTCTGGATCGAGTGTCAAGCTAATCTTCGTTGGATTAACTTTTCTAAACATTTCCACGATCGGTTCTACATCTCGAGTTTTATCTGGTTGCTCTGTGAAAATATCCCCGGTGTAAAAGCCTAGCCTTAAGTGATGAACATTCTTCACCTGCACTCCAAAATGTGCCCAAACCAGTTCTTCTTCGAATTCTCGAATCATCCCTTTTAGCTTTTGAATCTTTGATGGATTTTTTTCTCCATCATAGCTATTGCGTAGGATACTGATCACTTCATTGATTGTCTCACGAAGCTGGGTCTTGTTTTTAATCCCATAAATAATCACTAAAGCTCTGATCACACGGTGACATAGCCCTCTCTGACGCTCAAAAGCATTTTCTGAAGCAACATTAGTCAAGAAATGATAGACATCTTTGTCTGTTTTGAGACTGTATCCCACCTCGAAAAAGTCATCAAAATTTACCATTTGGATCTTTCCATCATCCAAAAGTTTTTTGGTAAACTGAAGAGTGTCGATGACAAATGTATTAGTCACCGCAGTAAAACCTGAAGTTAAAACGGAGAAATGGGCTTCGTTGCTAGGCTCGTGAAGTTGATTGGTAATATGTGGTAGAATCCCCAAAGAAATGTCGTCATGGTGGGGTCCCGTATGTAGCAATACTTGATCAGTCTCTTGCTCAAGGCCTTTAGATAATTTGGCCTCAATACTTTTCATCACTTGATTAACAGTGTCTTCTGAAAGATCAGGGATCAATTTGGTGTATTTGTCTGCTTTGAGGTCAGCAAGTTTGATCCGATGCCCGTATTTCCCAATTTTCTTACAAAGGTCAATTACAGATCTTTCTGTCTTTTCCCAAGACCAATCCCCTTTTTCATAATAAGCATCCATGGAGTCTGTCAATCGAACTCCAGCGCCTTTAGTAAGATAGAATCTACCGTTTTTCAGTTTCTGAAGAACTGTGGCAGGATAGACGTTACTTAATTTCGTTTCCAAAGAATCTTTCACAATGCCAGCTTTTGCTTCTCCGGCAGCGATTATTATTCCGACCGCCTCAGGATTATAAACAATCGTGTCCAATCCAATAGTAATGACTAATCGATTTGCTGAAATTTCAATTCCTCCTAAATCTCCTGCAGCTACAGCCTGAGTTTCGAAATTGGTCTCGGTTAAGCGAGTAACAGAGAAAATATGTGATCCTCTTGTGTTGAAGGCGATGTGTCCATCAGGCCCAATTCCACCTAAGAAAAATCCGATGCCACCAGCATCTCTTATTCGCTGCTCATAATCACCACACCATTGATCGATTAGATAAATGGATTGTTGCTGAAGCTTTTCAAGCTCATTTTGAGGATCTCTGAATCTTAGTGAAAGATCTACTTTAAGGTCAGGGAAAATTTTAGAAAAATGAAGTCCTCCTGCCAAAGGAATATCATCTGAATTGATCAGGATTGCTTTCTCTCGAGACAGTCCAAATCCATCGATATAAAACTTATTAACGTAATCGAAAAAGCTGTTTTTCTGTGATGATGAAATCGGGTAAAACTCATCTATCTGAACAAAAGTTAAATCGCTTAAAACAGGCTTTTTCGTTGCTCCTAAACCATATTTTTCCCGAACATCTTTCCCTTTTTTATTATCCCAGTTTTCAAGTAAATATTGTGTCCATTTGATGAAAAATTCTGGTGTCTTTCCGGTAGGAAGACTGATCACTCCTTTGGGATTTGCGGCTGCCCATTCTAAAAATCGGCAGGCGGTCAATAATCCTAATTTGGGAAAATTGTCTACTTGAAGGTAAGGGATCAAGGTACTGATCTTTTCGACGCCTGATTCTTGGAGGAAACATTTTTCTACTTCTGACAATGGGTACTTACTTAACATAGGGTCTGGCAAGGTTATTTTTTAATAGAAAGATTTTAATTCAGTTCTACAATCCAAATTTTATAAGCTGGTTAATCGATTTCATACTAATTTATTTTCCATAAATAAGAAATTTAGGATAATAAAATTTTGATAAAATGCGGTTTTTCAGTTTAATATTTGATGATCCAAAATTATAAAAAAGTTTTTGAATAAAATATACTTTTATAAAATTTTTATAAAAGTATTGGTAAGAAAGTAAATAATGTTCGAATTGTCTTGCTTAGTGTGGACTATTTTGTAATTCTTCTTTTGAACCTCTGTTACTTTCCTTTCACCGTTACACTGGAAAGACGACGTTTCATAAAAAGTAGAAAACACCTAAAAAATATTTTCTCTAAATTCCATTATGATATTAATCGTGACGGGCGTCTCCGGGACAGGTAAAACCACAATTGGTCAGTTATTGGCATCTCATTTTAAGCTTCCATTTTATGATGCGGATGGATTTCATCCTGCAGAAAATATTGAAAAAATGAGTAATGGCGTCCCTTTGGATGACTCAGACCGGATTCCTTGGTTGGAAAATTTGGCAGCTTTACTAAAAAAGTCACAGCAAGAGGGTGGGGCAGTTTTAGCCTGTTCGGCATTGAAAGAAGCCTACCGAAAAATGCTTCAAGTCGATTCAGACCTTTTCTGGATTCATTTAAAGGGTGAAAAGCAATTGATTTGGGACCGAATGCTCGCAAGGAAAAACCATTATATGAAAGCTGGCATGCTCGACTCCCAATTTGAAACTTGGGAGGAACCGAACTACGGATTGAAATTGGATATTAATCTATCTCCTGAAGAAATGATTGCGAATGCCCTCCAATATTTGGAAAAGGAAATGCTAAAACTCGGCTAACCTAAATACCTAACTTATTTACTGATGAAAAAGAATAAACTTATTTTCTTCCTTGTGGGCCTTTTCATAAGCCTTGTTGAGGTAAATGCCCAAGAAATGGTTTTGGGAAATGTACATGTAGTAGATGTCGAATCTGGAAAAATCCTTGAAGATCGTTTTCTTATCCTAAAAGATGGCGTAATCATGCAGGTTTTCCCCATGAGTAAACTTCCGAATAAAGGGGAAGGGATGAATATCACCGATGGTAAGGGAGCTTTTGTCGTTCCCGGATTAGCGGAAATGCATGCACATTTGCCTGCTGCAACCGATGGAAATACATTACTTCAAGAAGAAACTCTCTGGCTTTATTTGACTAATGGGGTACTTCGTATCCGTAGTATGCTAGGGCATGAATCACATCTTGCCTTGAAGAAAAAGGTAGTAAGTGGGGAGCTCGCAGGACCGCGAATGTTTATCTCAGGGCCTTCTTTGAATGGCACTTCCGTGGAATCACCGCAGATGGGGGCACAAATGGTGAGTTCCCAAAAAGCAGCAGGCTACGATCATCTCAAACTTCATCCTGGCTTAGATACTCCAAAATTTTTGGCAATAGCAGAAACAGCAAATGCAGTAGGAATTCCCTATGGTGGCCACATTTCTTTGGAAGTGGGATTGGAAACTAGTATTCAAAATGGATATAAATCCGTGGAGCATATGGATGGCTATTTGGAAGCTATGATATCAGACAAATCCCGATTAGATCCGACCATTTCCGGGCCGTTTAATATGCTACTGGTTGGAGAGACAGACCAAGCCAAACTTCCAGAACTCATTAAATTGACACTCAAGAATAAAACTTGGATTGCTCCTACTTTAACACTTTTCGATCGCTATTTTGGATATGTGCCTGCAGATACTTTCCGCTTAGCGCCAGAAATGAAATATCTGCCAGGCATTCAGATCCAGCAATGGGTAACACAAAAGAAGCTGTTAGAAAACCAAGGCGTATTGTCTGAAGCTAATGTGCAGCCATATTTGAAATTCAGAAATGAGTTATTCCTTTCTTTGCACCAAGCAGGAGTGCCTATGATTATGAGTTCCGATTCTCCTCAAGTATTCAATGTACCCGGATTCTCCATTCATCATGAAATCGAAATGATGTCAAAAGCAGGAATGTCCAACCTTGAAATCCTCAGAACAGGAACAATAAATCCCGCCTTATATTTTGACCAAAAAGGAGAATGGGGAGTAATCAAGAAAGGTGCAGCAGCAGATTTTATTTTGGTAGAAAAAAATCCCCTAGAAGATTTAACTACCTTGAAAAGACCTATTACAGTGGTTATGGGAGGTAAATTTTATGATCGGGCAAGATTGGATGAAGAATTAAAAAAGATCGAAATGAATCATCTCAGAAAATAGGATAGTCTTTCTATAAAAAAGGAAACCAACCATAATTAAAGAACTAAAATCAGACACATGAAACTTTCCCAGTCCTCTCATTTAGTACTAGCCATATTATTATTGGCAAGTTTTGCCTGTCAACCCAATTCAAATCAAAAAGAAAAAACAGTCATAAAAAAAGAAGTAAAACTCATGCTTAAAGTAGAGAAAGTTGCCCAAATCCTAGATCAAGAAATTTTCAAATACAGCTTGGATAATGGCACTATGCAAGTGGAAATGAGTAATTATGGCGGTTTAATTTCTAGGATTTCTGTACCCGACAAAGATGGAAACATTGAAAATATTGCCTTGACTTTGGATAGCATTCCTGAGTTTTTGACCAAGCCTAACCCATTCTTCGGAGCAACAGCCGGTCGTGTGGCGAATCGAATCGGTGGTGCAAAGTTTCAATTGAATGGAAAGAACTATTCACTTGCAGCCAACAATGGACCAAACACTTTGCATGGTGGATTGGAAGGATTTAACAAGAAAGTATGGAAATCGGAACCTTATTCCAATGATTCCATCCTAGGGGTGAAAATGACCTATCTGAGTGTGGATGGTGAGGAAGGCTTTCCGGGGAATTTGACGACTACCTTATGGATGGAATTGACGCTAGATAATGCGCTGCGAATTCGATTTGAGTCCGAAACAGATCAACCGACTATCGTCAACCTAACCAATCATACCTATTTCAATTTGAGCGGAATTTCCGGGCCGGTAACGGATCACGTGTTCCAATTCAATGCGGATGCCTATACTCCAGTCGATGAAGGTTTAATTCCAACTGGGGAGATCAAAGATGTGACAGGAACGCCTTTCGATTTCAGACAGCCAAAGGTTTTGGGAGATCAAATCACGGCCAATCAAGGTGGATTTGACCATAATATGGTGATGAAGCGGGAAAAAAGTTCGGAGATGATTCACTTTGTAAAAGTTGTGCACCCTACCTCGGGTAGAACTATGGATATGTACTCGGACAATGTAGGAGTGCAGTTTTACACTGCGAATTTCTTGGCAGACTTTGCCGGAGCGGATGGAAAAACCTATGATAAACACTGGGGCTTTTGCCTGGAGTCTCAAAACTGGCCAGATGCTGTTAATAAGCCAAATTTCCCAAGCCCGGTTTTAAATCCAGGCGAGAAATATTCTCACATAATTGAGTATAAATTTGGGGTCGAGAAGTAGTTAAAATCTAATAATTCTAACTCTGTTCCAATCTCAATTCAATCCTTAAAATAATAAACTCCGCAGGTTTGACGAAAGCCATTCCGATTTCGACAATCAGTTTTCCGTCTAAAACATCCTGAGAAGTCATGGTTTGGCCTAAGCCAACTCTAGCGTAAAAGGCATCCTGTGGTTTGGCTCCTTGGAGTCCCCCTTGTTTCCAAATTTGAACCAGAAAGTTTTCTGTTATTCCTCGTATGCGTGTCCATGTATTTGCATCATTGGGTTCGAAGACAAACTGCTGCAAGCACTTTTCCATGGATTGCTCGATCATAATTACAGAACGACGAACTGAAACATATCTCCACTCATTGTCATTTCCTGCTAAAGTTCGAGCTCCCCAAACAAGGATTCCTTTGCCTGAAAATTCTCGAATGGCATTAATTGATTTGCCAGAGCCATGCACATTGAGATCTGTTTGCTGATTGTTTGTAAGCTGTACAGCAAGTCTTTCCACAACGTTTAGTGAGACATTTGCCGGAGAATTCCAAACCCCTCTATCATTATCCATACGAGCATAAACTCCTGCGATAAAACCCGAAGGGGGCAATAATCCCATTTTCTTTTGAATTCCCACCAAAAGGGAATTATATGTTGGGCTGATATATTTTAATTCAAGATGTAATTCTTGAGGACTAGGAAGAGGAGAAGAATTCAGCAAATCCTTGGCTTTAGTTTCGGGTAAAATTTGTTGAAGTTCTTGGGCACTAAAATGAGTTAATAGCCCTGTTTCATTTGAAGAAACCAATCTGGAATAAAGCCAAGGATAATAGGCCGCCCCAAATGCGAGCTGTTGATTTCCGATTTGTGTTCTGAATTCTGAAACGCAATCGCCATTTGGGTTTAACGGCTCAAAACCTTTGGGAATGTCCAGGATTGCAAAGCGATTTCGCTTCGTTCCACAATGGGATAAGAGTTGCTGATAGATATCGTAGACTTCGTTACCCAACAATACTGCATCCGGGACCAGGACTAAACTACTTTCCTGATCAGTATTCAAGGAGGACAAACCCTGAAGAAAATCATCCTTGCTAGGAATCAATGCACTTTTCCCGCCGTAATTTCCCACTGAAATAATCTTGCATTTTGACCCTCCATTGTTGAAAAAAGCTAAAATGGAATAGTAGAGAAAAGCTTGTTGGTTAGGTAAAAAAGAAAGGCTTTGGATTTGATTTCCGATTTTCACAGGATATGGATCGCTGGGATTTGCGGGAATTAATTTAAACTTGGAGGGAAAGCCCTTCCCAAAAATTGACTCAAATTCCAACTTGGACTGGATCAGTGTCGGAGTATTCAATAATTGGATTCCGTTTTTCTCTGATTTTTCGGTATAGCCAATAAAAGCTGGAATAGCCGTTTCAACTTGGGCTATAGAAGTGGGGAAAGCACTGATTTCTTCCACATATACGCCAGGACTTTGGTATCTTCTTTTCATGTTGTTAAAAAAATGATAGTTACCTAAGATAATGAAAATGACTTAAAAGGGATATTTGACTCTTGAGAATAAGCCAAACTTGTCTAGGATTCCTAGGCTATGGGGAGTTAGTAGTGAATCAAACCAAAAAATTGGCTACTACATCCTGTACCTCTTCAAAAGTCTGATAGGCTCCGATCACAGATTCAAAGTCAGCTAGCTCTCCCAGATGTTTTAAAGCTAACGGATTTCCAAAATGGATTAGGATACAGGATTTGCTTTGAGCCAAGGCTTTGATTTTTGCCAAGGTTTCCAGATCCATTCCAAACTGGTTGAGCGGTTTATGGCTGGGAACAAAAACGGCAAGAATTAATTTTTCTGATTCTGTTTCAGGTGAAAACACAAATGACAATTGCTTGGAAAAATAGCTGGTTTCCCGAGAGAAAAACTCCAAGTAACCTAGCTTCCCGGAATCAGCCAGTTTATTTAATTCCTTTGGATCTAAATTTCCTGAAATCAAAGAAACATAATTTTTTGCCAGGTCACTTTGAAGTTGGGAATGGCTATTTCGATCAAATATTGGTACTTCCAGTGGCTTTGAATCCAAGACGGCCAAGCGCTTTTTCAAACTCATCACTTTTTCAAAGACAGAATCGAGCTGTGCTTCGGAAGCATTTTGAGAGATTTTGGCGATACCCTCCTGCACATGATCCGAAAAGCAAAGGATGTCATTTCCAGCTTGAAAAGCCTGCCATTCCAATTCTCCCGGTTCAGGGTAAAGGTTCGCTACGGCTTTCATATTCAAGGCATCAGAAATCACCAATCCCTTAAATCCCATTTCATCCTTTAACAGGTCAGTGATTAATTCCCGACTGATGCTCGCTGGAATTTCTTTTCCTCCTGTCAGTGCCGGCACAGCCAGAT
>JAHEBE010000421.1 GCA_024642365.1 Algoriphagus sp. | reverse complement strand
AATCTAACTTCTCCATAGCTTAATTCCCCGTGAACAAATTAATCATCAACAAAGTCGAAGCCAAAAGTCCAGCAAACAGGGCAAGTGAGGCAGTTAAATTATCTGCAGTGCCTATTTGACGGATTTTCATGGGCTCCATATACAAAATATCATTCGGCTGTATAAAATAAAAGGGACTTGCTAACAATGCCCGGTCATTCAAATTTATCTGATGGATTTTAGTACCACCATCGTATTGACGGATAATAAAGAGCTGATTTTTCTTTCCCAGAAGTGAAGTTTCTCCACTATTCGCCAAGGCATCAAAAATCGTAGCCCGGTTTTTATAAATAATATTCACTCCAACCGAGTTAAATTCACCCAAGGTGGTATATCGAATTCCAGCAATCCTTAGTTTCACAAATACATCCTCCTTGAAGAAGGAATTGATTTCCTCTTCCACTTTAAGCTTTGCCTCTTCCTCAGTCAATCCTGCAATTTTTATTTTTCCAAGTTTCGGAACTTCCACATTGCCCTCTTGATCAATCGAATATCCAAAAAAGTAAAGTGGGTCAGAACCTTGGCCACTGCCACCACCAACGCCTAATCCTCCTACTCTTTGCGTATTTTGAAACGAAAATGCTTCTGTCAATTCAGCATCTGAAGTTGCAAAATCAATCTCCACGATATCAAAAGGTTGCAAAATATATTTGTAATCTACTGTAGCATATGGAATAAATTCATCTAGCTCAATCGGTGCATTATCCGGCAAATTTTGCAAATAAGTAATCCGCTTATTACTAATGCAAGCACTTGCTAAAACAACCAAAGCAACTAAATAAAAGATGTTTTTCATGGGCAATAGGTATAAAAAATTTAGTCAAATATATAGAAAATAGTCGGTTGGGGTAAAATTACTTTCCCTGATTTCAATAGAATATACAGATAAAAAATCATTAATAACTATCAAAAATTCCCAGGACCACTAAAGCGGAGTTGATCATTTCAATAATGCATTTCGTTAAAAACCCGACACCTTAACTTTCCTAATATCAAACAGATTCTCAATTACATTTCAATCCCTGTTTTGATTTATCCTTATCTTAAACCCAAATTTAAAACCCCATGCAGATTAGAAAGGCAAAAGATTCAGACATTCCACAGATTATTGAACTCCTTAAACTTTCTTTAGGGGAGTCTAGAATCCCTAAATCGGAAGCCCTTTGGATCTGGAAGCATATCTCAAATCCCTTTGGAATCTCTCCGGTTATTGTAGCAGACTTGGATGGGAAATTAATCGGGCTTCGCGCTTTTTTAAGATGGGAATTTCTGGAGGGTGAAAAAACATGGAAGGCATGTCGGGCAGTGGACACTGCCATTCATCCGGATTTTCAGGGAAAAGGAATCTTTAAGCAATTAACCCAAGAGCTAATTGAAAGCCTGAAGCAAGAAGGAGTTGATTTGATTTTTAATACCCCGAATAAGGCAAGCCTACCGGGCTATTTAAAAATGGGTTGGGAAAAATGGGGAAATCTGCCCTTGAAACTTGATTTTCATTTTCACAGCGGGAAAAATCAGCATCCTTTGAATCCAGAACCCTGGAGTCAAATCGAAAAATTAGTAGAAAAAATAGAGGCTAATCAAATCCCTTCAGTTGGGATCCAAACAAAATTGACTTCCGGATATTTGGCTTGGCGCTATCACAATTGTCCCTTATTTCCTTATTACTTTCTATCGGATGGGGATTCTTATCTCCTCTTTTATAGAATCAAAGAAGGAAAAATGGGTAGGGAACTTCGGATTACTGACTTTTTCTCAACCGAATCGTTTTCCGATAAATCAGCCAAGGAACTGAACAAAAAGCTTAAAAACTTTCAAAAAAGTGGGAATGTCAGGTATACCTCATTTTCAGGATTGCAGCCCAATTCAATGAAAAAGTTAGACTTGGGGATTATCCCGATTGTACAAATGGGTCCGGTAGTTACCCTAAGAAAAGTGAGTACGGAGCTGGATATTATAAATCAAAACTGGAATTGGAGTTTGGGGGATTTGGAGGTTTTTTAGAAGGTTGTCCGTTGTGAGTTGTCCGTTGGCGGTTGTCTGTTGTCTGTTGTCTGTTGACAGTTGACAGTTGACAATTGACATAATTATACCATTCTCTAATTCTCAATTCTCTCAAAAAGATTTCTCCTTTCAGTCGAAATGACAGTTCACATTAAGATCCTATTTCCATCTCTCTATCACTTTTCCCTTTTCCATTTTTAACAATTCACTGACCCCCTTCATATGAAGGGATTGCATTCCATAAGTATCTCGCAATTCTTTAAATTTTTGAATAATCAGCTCAAGTTCTTTGAGCGAATTTTCTGGATCATTTCCAAAATTGTGAGGATGCCACCATAAATGGTAAAACTCATTGTTTTTGGCAGCATAGTCCATTTCATGAAGCACACGACTAAGCCTTATCTTATTCAAAAAATCACTTGATATTGAAAAGGGCCTTAAAATACGTGAAGCAGGAATAATCATTGGTTCATCTGGATACTGCATGATTTCCTCCCTTGAATAGGAGGTTC
>JAHEBE010000104.1 GCA_024642365.1 Algoriphagus sp. | reverse complement strand
ATGGCTTCGCCCAGCAAGGCCATGCCTGGTGCAGCCACTTTCACGCATTGTTTGATGAGCTGGAGGAGCGTGTGCGCTTGTGGCAAGTTTTGCGAAGTCGTACCATTTTGTTTCCAAATAAATGCCGGAGCATCTATTCGAAGTAGATCGACGCCCAGGTTTGCATAGAAAAGAATATTTTCCACCATCGCCACGAAAACTGCAGGATTGGAAAAATTCAAATCCCATTGATAATGATGGAAAACCGTCATTACCCATTTGTCGCATTCTGGCACATAAGTGAAATTTCCAGGAGAACTTTCAGGAAAAATCTCAGGTAGACAGGCGTCAAATTCGTTCGGAATCCAGCGATTGTCATACATGTAATAAAAATCCTGATAATAAGGATCGCCGGCTTTTGCTTTCATGGCCCACTCATGCAGATGCGAGGTGTGATTTAGGACAATGTCCAGCATCAAGTTCATTTCTTGATCCTGCATGGCTTTTCTAAGCTTTTTCAAGTCTTTTAAATCTCCAAATTTCGGATCAATCTTTTGAAAATTTGACACGGCATATCCGCCATCACTTTCACCCGCTGGACTTTCAAAAAGTGGCATCAAATGCAGAAAATTCACACCGAGCTCCGTCAAATAGGGTAATTTAGCAGGGAGCTTTTTAAGATCTCCGCAAAATCGGTCTACATAAAGACTCATGCCCACCAGCTCATTGGTCAAAAACCAATTGTTTTTTTTTGCTTGATCTTGAGCTTTAAATTCAGCAGGTCTTGCTTGATCAAATTGGATTAAAGTCTGGATTAACTTTTCAAATGTTTCTTCCCCTTTTGGATGTTGGGAGTAGATTTTTTGATAGAGTGAAATCAATTGATCTAAACCTGCATTTATCTTAAAATTCAAATTTTTATCCTTTCCTTTTGGCTCATAGCCATTTTCAGGTAAAACTTTTCCTAAAAGGTGATGGATGCGTTGATGAAGCGTATGCGGGGAATGAATGGAGTCCAAGGGTATTTATGTTAATTTTTTAATGCGGATTAATGTCCTCCACCAGCGGGGATGACAGCTGTATCAGTTTTCACTTCTTTAATTCTGAGGGTAGCCAATGCTGCGATAAGGAGCAAAACGCCGGCGAATGCAATGGCCGTTCCCGGATCGTTATTTAAAAAAGTCTTGGAGATATAGCCAAAACTTAAGGTTTGGAAAATCATTGGAATAACGATCATCATATTAATTACTCCCATGTAAACTCCGTAGCGTTCTTTTGGAATTTCATTCACCACGAGTAAATAAGGAACTCCCATCATACTCGCCCAAGCAATTCCAAACCCAGTCATTGGGGCAAAGAGGAGGTATTTGTTTTCTATTTGGGGGAAAATCATCAGCCCTATTCCTGCCATTACCAAGCAGACAAAATGGACTTTTTTGGGTCCAAAGCTTGAAGCTAACCTTGCTAGGAAAAAGGCGGAAAGAAAGGTGACGATATTGTACCATCCATTGACTAATCCGGTCCAACCTACAGCCTCTTCATAGAGCGCTTTATTGGCTAAAGGACTGGTGTCATAAACGGACTGTGCGATACTTTTTGCAGCATTCTGCCAATAACAAAACAAGGCATACCATTGGAACAAGTAGACTAGTGCAAGCTTCCACATGACAGATGGCATCTGGGTAATAGCCTCGATGATCTCCAAATTCTGGGCAAAAAGTACTTTCATCGTGGGATGATTTTCAGCCCAATGAATCGTTCTTCGAATTATTTTCCGATCAAAAATCGAAGGAATCAGTAAGAGAAATAAGGCTAAATAAGCCACTAGGGTAGTCAAAATGGAGAGGAAAAATTGAATCGCAGGATGTGGCATCCCTTTGTTCCTTTCTTTCAAGATTGCCATCTCTTCGGCTGACGGAGGATATTCTGGGGTTTTGGAAATACTCCAGATGACTGACCCTATCGAACAAACTGTGCCCAAAAAGAAAGAGGCATAAACCCAATATGGTAATGATCCTGCAACTCCCGGGATATATTTTTGGAATACAAACAGAGATATATTCGCTAAGGTGATGCCTAAACCTGTGAAAAAGCTTTGTGTTAAAAAGCCTTTTGAATATTGCTCTTCGGGCAGAACATCTGCAATTAATGCCCGGTAAGGCTCCATTGCTGTGTTATTAGCCGCATCCAAAACCCACAGCAAGCCAGCAGCCATCCAAAGGGAACTACTGAAAGGGTAGAAGAAGAGACAAATACTACAGAAAAGTGCCCCGATGAAAAAGAATGGTTTTCTTCTACCAAAGCGCTCACTCCACGTGCTGTCGCTTAAAGCGCCAATGATAGGTTGGATTAACAATCCTGTCATTGGTCCCGCAAGATTTAGTAAGGGGATCTCATCCGGAGCAGCTCCTAACATATCATAGATAGGATTCACAGCGCTTTGCTGCAAACCGAAGCTGTACTGGATCCCAAAAAAGCCAACATTCATGTTGATGATTTGGGAAAAGGAGAGTTTTGGTTTGTTCATTTTGGGCGATTGGTATTAGTAGAAAAGTCAGATCAGGTTACCGTAGCAACACGTTTTATCTGCTTTTCTCGCTCCAAAATACAAAGTTTAACTAGCTTTCAAAGGGCATTTAAATGCTTTTAAAGCCATTTTTTTATGGAAATCGTTTGAAATTTACGATCAGTAAAAAGTTTTTGTCCTGACCATTAAAACCTTTGTCGTTTTAGCCAAAAAAAATTCAATTAAATAACAGCGGGGATACTCTTAAATCCTTGCGATTTTGTCTGGACTAAGAAAACATCTCCACTTAATGGGTATTCATTAAGTTTTGAATCACTTAGGTTTTCCTGCGCGGTAGTGATGAGCAATAGATCCATGTTTTTCCCTCCAAAACAACAGGAAGTAATGTGTGGAACCGGGAGCTCGACTTTCGCTAGTAATTCACCGGAGTCTGGATCCCAGCAAAACACCCCTGAACCTCCATAATGGGCTACCCATAACTTTCCAGCTTGATCAATGCACATCCCGTCTGGAGTGCCGAGTTCTTTCGGAATAGTTAAAGCGATTTTCCTGAACTTGATTTCGCCGGTTTCAATGAAATAATCGAACTCGGCGATTTGTTGAGTCGGGCTGTCTATGAAATAGAAAGTTTTTGAATCGGCGGTCCAAGCCATCCCATTGGATATGGTAAGCTCATCCAACTTCGTTTCCACTTGATTAATTGAGGAAATACAATAAAGCGATCCTGCTCCTTTGGTGAAATTTCTGCTTAAAGTTCCAATCCAAATTCTGCCTTTTGGATCGACCTTCCCATCATTAAATCGGTGCAATGGAGATTCAGGCTCCACCTCTAAAAGCCAAGTCAATTCTTCCGTCTCTAAATTGAAACTTGCCAATTTTCTGTCTAAGCCTAGGATTACTTCTCCCTCCTTTCCCTCAAGCACCACTGCCAATCGATATGGGAAAGAATAGATCTTGGTATTTTTTGATTCAATATGGTATTCAAAAAGTTTTCCCTTTTCGATGTCAACCCAAAAGAAACTTTGTCTTCTCACATGCCAATAAGGACCTTCGCCAAGGAAGCATTGTGAAGGGATGGAGGTGTAGTTATATGTTTTCAAGATTGATAGTGTTGGAGAAGATGCAAATTTAATATGTGCGTCGAAAGGTTGTAAAGTTGCAATGAACCTAGTAGAAACATTTCAAGTGCCGTACTGAGTGAAGTTGAAGGGTCAGAGGTTCAACAAAATCTCGTTAATCCGATATCAAAAATCGTAAATCACTGATGCCAGTATTGTGCGATTTTCTTTTTCAAAAATGCTACGGATCGTGCCAGTTGATCCATCCCATCCACACCATCCTCAATGCTGATCCAGGAATCAAATCCTACGCGTTTCAGTTCCGTGAAGATCGCATCGTAATCATTCATTCCTTGTCCAATTTCCCCATGACTTAGCCGCTTAGCATAACCTATCGCCCCACCTTCTTCTTTCCGCAAGTCATCCAGTGTTCCATATTTCAAAAAGCGATCACTCGCATGCATGGTCAACACCCGTTCGGACACATCATATAATAAATCCAAGGGATCTTCTCCAGCCAAATAGGTATTGCTTGGGTCATAATTCACCCCAAAATTTGGATGATGAATGCTGTTGACAAGTTTGGTGAAAATGGCCCTTTTTTGGGCAAACTCTGGATACTCCCAGAAATCATCTTTGTAGTGATTTTCGATTATTAAGGTAATTCCCAACGATTTTGCATAGGGGAGACATGACTCAATGCACTCTTTAGCGAACTTGATTCCCTCCTCGATCGATAAACCCGGGCGGTATTGTCCAGATAGTACTCGGCAATATTTCCCTCCAAGTTCATCGGTCATTTCGATCCAGCGCTTTTGCTTACGAATTTCTTTCTCTCGAAAACTTTTATCGCGATGGGTAAAATCAGGGGAGCAACACATCATCGGAATCACCATCCCCTTGTCTTCCACCATTCGTCGAAATACAGGCCAATTTTTTTGATCCTCCATCTCCAAAAATCCTGCATACCATTCCAAACCATCAATTTCTAGCGGAGCTGCCAAATTGATCCATTCGGAAATTTTCATGGTTCCATCTTTGCAAAGTGATTGCATAAATGCTTTTGGAAAAGCAGCTAATTTTGGCATGTCAGGTTAGTTGATGGTGCTGGTGTCTTTGGGAGCATTTCTTCCCATAAAAGGATGTTGTTCGAGATCAATGACTTGCCCACTTATTGGGCCAGATTCGTCAGAAAGCCAATAAACAGCTGCAGCGGCTATTTCTTCTGGCCACAATATCCTTCCTGATGGAGCAAACATGGGAGGAATATGTTCATACCAATTCTCCGCCAGCCCCTGTTGTTTTTTCCTTTCCCGCTCTCGCTCAGTTAATACCCAGCCTGGATTAATTTGATTGACTCGCACCTGATTTTCACGCATGAGTACATCGCCCAGATTTCTGCTCATGGTCATCAAGGCTCCTTTGGAAATACTATAAGCCAAGAGATTCGGCTCGCCACTCCAGGCATTGACTGATCCAATATTGAGGACCGCTCCTTTGGTTTTGGTTAATTCTGCTAGCGCAGATTGAATGAGAAGGAAAGGAGAAATAGTGTTGATGGCTAAAACTTTTTCGAGAAAAGTCCTATCGGTGGTATGGATAGTCGAAGCAATTACCCAAGCTGCATTGTTTACGACTGCATCGAGCTTGCCCCAAGTTTTTACAGCTAGCTGAACCAATCTGTCTGCACATCCATCGTTTGAAATATCCTCTTGATGAAAAACTGCTTGAGCATTTCCAATTTCCTCCAACACCTCATTTCCAAGATTTTCTTCTAATCCGTGTAAAACTACCCGGGCCCCCTCGGACACGCATCTTTTAGCAATTGCTTTTCCGATCCCGGTAGTGCTTCCGGTCACGATTATGACTTTGTCTTGGAGTCTCATCTTAAACGGGTTTTAAAACAGACTTAACAACTTCCCCTTTGTGCATCTTTTCGAACGCAGTTTTCCAATCGGTAATTGGCCAAATTCCGCCAATTATAGGTTTCACATCCAGTGATCCGCTTGCAAGGAGTGCAATTACGCGCTCCCATATTGGCCAATTGTGGCTAAAGCTCCCTTGGAGTCTCACGTTCTTTTGGATAATCGGATCCAAGGAAAAATTACAGGGTGTTGGTCCCCAGCCAACTTTGGTGATTTGACCATTTGGTCGAACCAACTGCATCGCGATCTGCAAAGTTTCACTTACTCCAGCTGCATCAACGACTAGGTCTGCGCCCATGCCATCTCTCTTTCTTGCCCAGTTTCCGGCATTTCCAATGATGGTTTCACATCCATATTTTTTTGCGATTTCTAATCGATTTTTATCTGCCTCAAGGCCGATGATCGCTACTTCTGCTCCGCATAGTTTTGCAATCGCTGCACAAAGAATTCCAATAGTACCTGGTCCAATGACAATGACCCTGTCCCCCGGTTTGATTGATGAGTTTCCAACTAGGGCATTGTATGCAACGCAGCAGGGCTCTGTAAGGCATGCCTCTTCGAAAGATAGATTTTCAGGAACACTGTGGAGGCAGCGCGCCGGGACTTTTACAAATCGAGTCATCGCCCCATTTACTCCATAGCCAAATCCTTTTCGTGAGGGATCTAAATTATAGAGCCCTACTTTGCTCATTGGATTTTGACTATCAATTACTGCCGCAGTTTCGCTGACGACTCGATCACCAACTTTCCATTTGTTCACTTTGGATCCGATCGATGCTATTTTTCCGCCAAATTCATGGCCTAAAACGACTGGGTAGTTTACCTGCCAGCTGTGGTCCGAAGTCCATTGATGGAGATCGCTCCCGCATACTCCAACATTTTCTACTTCAAGTAAAACATCCTCTTCTCCAATTTCTGGAATAGGGATTTCTCTGATTTCGACGGAGTGTTTTGCCTCTGAATAATTGACGACTGCAGCAGATTTGGTACTGGACATGGCTTAGGGTTTATGAGGGTTAATGGTTTCTTGACTATGGATCGCTTCACAAATCAATCTAAGCGATCCTTCTAAGTCACCAGAAGCGGTTTTAAAAGAATTCGCATCAATAGTTAATGGTGCGCCAAGCACAACAAGCGGGGCACCATATTGAGGGCATTGAATGGCTTGTTCCAATGAAAGTCCTCCAACCGCCTGCACTGGCACACTGACAGCAGCGACGACTTCTCGGAGTTGATCTAAGGGACTTGGCATTCTTTTTCCGGAAGCGGCAATTCCCCTACGCTCATCATATCCAATATGATGAATCACATAATCACAGCCCAGATCTTCTAGAAATTTGGCTCCGGCTACCATGTCGGGGTAAACCATATTGTCTCCCATTACTTTCACTCCAAAATCCTTCCCAGCTTGGACGACGCATTTTATGGTTTCGGCATGGGCTCTTGCCATCACCACCACATGAGTTGCCCCTGCTTTCGCCATCATTTCTGCTTCCAAATAGCCTCCATCCATGGTTTTTAAGTCGGCTACTATTGGAATATTGGGGAATGCTTCTCTTAATTTCCGAACACCATGGAGTCCTTCTGCTAAGATCAAAGGCGTACCGGCTTCTAGCCAATCGACTCCTGCTCGTAGTGCCAAAGCTGCTGTTTCCAGCGCCTCGTCAATGTCTGTAAGATCTAATGAGATCTGTACAATGGGTTTCATAGTCCTTGGGTTTAAGTAAAAAAGTAAACCTTAATATACTCCTTTTTTGGGTTGAACTTTCTGTTTGTGTGTACCCTAAATTAGAATTTTGGAGAACTCTTAAAATAAAAAAACCTCAGCCGTTGGAGACTGAGGTTTTAATTTAGGTGGCTGCTATTATTGTTGCAATCGGGCTTGCACTTCTTGAATAAGACCTTCGTATTTTTTTAGAATTCGAGCCCAATCAGAAAATTTCTCATCGTCTTTCACAGTGATTTGATTTTGTCCATCCAGATAAGCTTCTTGGCTAATTAGCTTAATGGAATAAGCAAGTTGATCTGAATTTCCTCCGCTACTTACAATTACCCGAGTTCGGATAATACTGGATTGGAAGTTTTGGACTTGCCAAGAAGTAGTCAAATAGCCTGTATTGAAATCAACGGTCTCTAAAATATCAAAATAACGCGTGATGATCGAACTTAGAATTCTCCAAGCTTCCTCTGAGCTGTGAATGGTATTCACAGGAACGGTGATCCGAACGTTGGCAAGATCGGAAGACACAGATGAAGTATATGCTTCATCTACTGTCATCTCTACAAAATCCGCTGTTGGCGGCTCTTGCATGTTGGCTTGGTTGCAGTAGTTCTTTACATAACGAACAAAACCATCTTTTGAAATCCGAACTTCAACGCAGGAATTTCGAGGGACTTTGAGATCATAATTACCTGTTCCTACTCGCTTGCCTCCAATTTCAATGACGGCATCATTCGGGTTGGTAGTTACTTTGACTAATCGGTCTTCAAGTTTTGCGACTTCCCTAACCGGCGGCTCTTGGTCAGCTTCTTTGTTGCAAAAAACTTTGGTGTATTCTACAAAGCCTTCTTTATTAACGGTCACAGTTACACAATCTCCGAAAGGGATTTTGATGTCTTGATTTCCTTTTCCCACGCTGATGCCATTACTCGTAACAACACCGTCAGCTGGAGAAACTTCCAATCGAACTTCTCGGTCTTTCAGCTGAAAATAATCTTTCATCGGAGGAGTTTCTTTCTCAGGGGAATTGTAATACGTCTTTTCAATTTTTGCAAAACCTGCTTTCTTTACTTCGACAGTATGGAATCGATCTTTTTGGATAATTAGGTAGATCGCTTTTTTCCCGATCAGTCGACCATCTACATAAATATCTGCGTCATAGGGCTCCGCAGAAATATCTACTCTTCGACTGTCAAGCGCTACCATTTGATCCTTATCCCATTTCAAATCCCGATTATATTCCTTGATTACAGGCTCAAACCCAGGTTTTGTAACCTTGATTCGATTTCGAGAATCCTTTTCTAGTTTATATTCAATGGAGCCGGTTCCTAGTTCTTGCTTATCAGAATCATCGTAATCATTGAGCAAAATGAACTTAGCGTCGGAATGATTTGCTGTAATTTGAAGCTTTTGAGCTAGGAGTTGATTAGATATGACAAGAAGGAAAACTATGGAGAGTAAAATTCTAAACTTCATATAATTAAGGATGGTTTCAGGTATTGCAAATAGTTGATTTCAATTTGTTTTCGCAAAAAGAAAATGGAATAATTCAATTTTTATTTGATTAGGGCTAGATAGGGAGGGTAAAATTTAAATTTCAGCTTAGCCAATTTAATCAGACCCAAGCATTTTTTAAAAACCGAAGCCAATTACCATGCATGACTTTTTCGATATCCGGCAAAGAATAACCCCGTGAAGCGAGAAGTGAAGGAATAGTTTGAAGGTCTGCAATAGTTTCTAAATCCTGAGGAGATTGTTCCTTTCCAAAAGCGCCATCGAGATCTGACCCGATCCCAACATGATTCACATTTCCGGCAAGTTGGCAAATATGATCTAGGTGATCGATCACCGTATTTAAGCTTACATTTTCCCCTTTGGGAGTCGATTTTCCTCGTTGCCAATTAGGTGTGAGCATCCATGCGTCCATCGCTGCACCAATAACTGCGCCTCGGTCAATTAGCGCTTTGATCATTTCATCTGAAAATTGCCGATTGTGATTGACTAATGCTCGGCAGTTATTGTGACTAGCCCAAACAGGTCCTTGAAAAATTTCCAGCGCATCCCAAAAAGCCAAATCACACAAATGAGTCGCATCAAGAATGATCCCTAGCTCATCCATTTTCCGAATCAAATCTTTTCCCTGCGGGCTGAGCGGAGCACTTGAATCCGTCCCAAAGGCATAGCGACC
>JAHEBE010000420.1 GCA_024642365.1 Algoriphagus sp. | reverse complement strand
AAAATTGGTGAAAAACATCCCCGAAGCAGCCAACTTATCAATGGCAGGAGTCTCAATATATTTTTGTCCCAAAAAACCCAAGTCTCCGTAACCCAAGTCATCCACTAGAATGAAAACAATATTTGGCTTCTGAACCGCTTTTTTTACCTCCTCTTTTTTATCACAGGAATATGCCAACAAGGCTAGCATCAGAATAAAAAAAGGCCCAATTTTTTTCAATCGCATCATCAGATTAGTTTCAAAATTATTTCCTTAAAGCCCGGTGGCTTTTGCACCTACCCCACGTTTGGCAATTAATTGTTGACGGATTTTTTCTCCTCGATAATATGCTAGCGGGTCTGCCTCACCTCCACTTTGAATCCGTGCTTCACGAACTAGCGCTCGAACATCCGTTTGGAATGCAGCCTGCAGCAATTCCTGAGCTCCGGCTACATCTCCTTGGATCTGGCAATTCATTAACCTATTTCGGTCTACCAACAACGCTTTCGCATAGCAAATAGAAATAGCTTCCAAAGCCTGAATTAAATCCTCAATCGGATCCTTCACATTATGACTTGCATCGATCATCCAAGAAATACTCTCCCAAGCTTGGACTTTGTCTCTTGCTCCTGAAATCAATTCTCCAAAAATCAAAAAGAGTTGATACGGTTTTATGCTCCCAGTGCTCAAATCATCGTCGCCATATTTGCTATCGTTGAAATGGAATCCTGCCAATAAGTTTTGATGCATCAGCGTCGCAACGATCTGTTCGATATTGGTATTTGGAAGATGATGTCCTAGATCCACCAATACTTTAGCTCGGTCACCCAATTGGCTACATAACAGCGCCGATGTACCCCAATCTGGAATTACGGTATGATAAAAATTTGGTTCGTAGGGTTTGTACTCTAATAATAGTTTCCAATCAGTTGGCATTCCTCCATAGATTTCTTTGAGGGAATCCCCAGTCCATTGCAGGGCATTTCGGAAGTTTGCTTGACCAGGAAAATTACTACCATCAGCTAACCAAACAGTCAGACCTTTGGAGCCTAAACTCTTTCCAATTTCTATCACTTCCAAATTATGATCCACCGCTTGCTTTCGAATAGCAGCATCGGGATTACTCAGCGAACCCATTTTATAAGAAAGTGGCTGACCGTAGTCTTGGAACGTATTGCTATTCATAGCATCAAAGCTAATTCCAAGTGCCTTGGCCTGCTGTTTAATAGCGGCAGCATCTTTAGGGATATCCCAAGGAATATGGAGAGAAACTGCATTTGTTCGCTTCGTTATTCGAGCTAAAAGTCCAATGTCATCCAATTTTTCCTCCAAATTCCGAGGTTCCCCACCGATAGAAAATCTACCAAACCGAGTTCCTCCTGCTCCAAGCGCCCAACTTGGAACTGCAATTTGAAAATCAGCGATCTTTTTGATCATAACTGAAAGTTCAATTTGCGTATCTTCTAATTGCTCTTGAAGTAATTGAAGTGATTTTTGATGGATCTTTTCTGGGTTTGACATGGTCTTTTGAATATGAATATTTCTCGATTCTGAAAAAAGGGATTCTTCAGGTCTATGTTTTTGATATAGCTAGGTTATAAAAACCTTTTCCGCTTTTCCCAGCAGAACACCTACCCGTGGTTCAACTGATACTTACGATTAGAAAACTAAATTTTAGCTCTCTTGACCTTCCTGCTTATTGATCCAAAATGGAGCACTTATAAACCAACAAACCATGCCAATCAACATCAATACATGTGTCTGTTGCAAATCTATTTTTCCTAAATAAATCAATACTGGTGGAATCATGGTAAGCACCAAACCAAGGAAGGATAAAGTCTTTAGAAATGATTTCATGCTATTTTCAGTTTAGTGTTTGGGTAAATAATTTTGGAAAGACCCACAAAAAGGGCAACCGCAATAAACCAGCCTGGTAAGCCAAGGAAAAAGACCTCCACTCCATAAAATTGATTTAAGAAAAGGCAAATCACTAAAGTCAAAACCCATGCGACAAAAGACGGTATGCTAAAACTTTGATTATTTGAAAGAGCCTGCTCCGATTGAAAACCGAATCGCTTGGCAAAATAAAAATCTGCAAAAATCACTGCTCCCATAGGCATCAAAAGCAAACCATACAAGGCAACAAAGTCAAGCAACTTCATCACCAAAGCAGGGAAGCAAGCCGCCAAACTGGTAATCCCACCAACTATTGCAGTGATTTTCCAAGTGGTGGTTTTTGGAAAAATCCCTTGCAAAGCCAATCCTGCTCGGTATATAGTCGGATTGGCTGTAGTCCATCCAGCCACAATCACGCAGACTGCGCCAGCTATTCCGGCAGTTTGAAAAGCGATCTCACCCGGTGCAAAAGCACTCGACGAAGAATTTGCTTGTAAAAAGACGGCATATAAAATTCCTGAAGCAATCCATGCAAAGAAGTGACCGATATACATTCCGGCAAAAGATAAGAACCCATATTTCCAGGATTTCGCGTAGCGCAAAATTGTCAAATCAGACATTCCAATATGCATGGCCATATTACAGAACCAGCAGAAAAAGATAATATGCCAAATGGTAAATTTGGACA
>JAHEBE010000103.1 GCA_024642365.1 Algoriphagus sp. | reverse complement strand
TTTTTGGATTTGATTGGCAATAATATTTCGGTAGTAAGCACTACCTTTTGCCAATCGCTCCTGAAGTTTTGTGAAATCTTTCTGAAAAACCAAGGCCACTAATTGTCGACGAAAACGATCGCTATTCTCTTTTTCAGCTTGAAATTTTCGTTGGATCAAAGGAATTGCACCGCGCATTTCTTCATCTTCAAACTCCATGCTGCTCTCCTGGTCTCGATGAAAAGACTCCAGCTCTCGCTGAATGGAAGTGAAATCAAAACTTTGATCCAATAATTGGGATACATACCTGCCTTGGTAATCCTGCAGCAAAGCCTCTAGTCTCAATTGACTTTTTGCCCCTAAAGAAAAATCAACCACCTGTCGATCTGACTGGATTTGATCTGGGTTAATCTTACTTCGGAGCACCAAACCATCCAAACTTCGAAGTCTACTTAAAGCCACATAGACCTGACCCGGAGCAAAGGCTTGCCCCACATCAATGATGGCTCGGTCAAAGGTGAGCCCTTGACTTTTATGTACGGTCACCGCCCAAGCTAATTTGATCGGGTATTGGGAAAAAGTGCCCACCACCTCTTCATCCAGTTCCTTCGTCTCTGGGTTGATGATGTACTTCTTGTTTTCCCAAGTTTCTTTTCGAAGTTGAAATTCAGTTTCAGAATCCTGCATTCGGACTATCACAGTGCTTTTACTAAGTGAAATCACCTTGGCCAATTTCCCATTGAAATACTCCGCCTGACCCGTGCTGTCATTTTTCACAAACATGATTTGCGCACCTTCTCGAAGTTCGATCGTCTTTGGAAGGGGGAAAAGCGATTCTGGAAAATCGTCTTCTACATCCGCATCATAATAAAAGGAGGTGATATTCAGCGCATCAAGTTCCTTTTGATTGAGTTGATCTGCTTTGTAATTATGAGTCGTAATCGTGATGCAAGGAGGCAGATCTTTCACTTCCTCCTCCGTTTTATAGTGCGCATTCAGGAGCTGTACGTCTGCTGAAGTCACTTCATTGTCTCGCAAATGATTTAGGACTTGAATAAATTCCTCCTCTTGCTGCCGAAAAATCTTATCCAATTCCAAATAAACCATCCCGGAATTCTGGAGTGCTTTGGCTTCAAAAAAATGCATGCTCGGATAGAATTGCCTTAGTATCGACCATTCTTGATCTTTTACAATGGGAGGAAGTTGGTATAAATCCCCGATCATCAAGACTTGGACTCCACCAAAGGGATCCTGATAATTTCCTTTGACGCTTCGCATGCGATAATCAATCGCATCCAAAACATCTGCACGCAGCATACTGACCTCATCGATCACTAACAAGTCCACTGCTTTCAATACATTTTTCCTGATTTGATTGAGGGGATGCTTTCTGGCTAAAGTATGCTGGGTATAAAAACCGTAGTCATTGGTGTATTTGCCCTCGGGTTCACGCACTGGAAGAAATGAACCAAGTGGCAATAGAAATTGTGAATGAATGGTGACCCCTTTAGCATGAAGTGCTGCGATCCCGGTCGGGGCTAGCACTACATGACGTTTATGCGTTTTTCGAACTAGATCCCTCAAAAAAGTGGTTTTACCTGTCCCCGCTTTGCCAGTCAAAAAAATTGGAGCGCCTGTATTGTTGACAAATTTTGCCGCCAATTCTAAGCGATCCGTAGATTCATTTTCCATAAAACTAAATACTGAAATTTGAAATTGAAAATCAATTGAAATCCCATTTCTAGGATATTATTGAATAGTTTAGCCTAAAATTAGCCAGAAAACCTAAGCCTATGTACATCCATCCAATTAATCGCTGGGAAGATGAACCTGAATTAATCGAATTCATCACTAAAAATGCTTTTGGAACATTAGTCGCCACAGTGGATCAGCGTCCATTTGGAACTCACTTGCCCTTTGTCCTTGATAAAAGTTCTGACGGCAAAGCTATTTTATCCGGGCATATTGCCAAAGCGAATCCACTTTGGAAATCAATCCCAGATCAAAGCGAAGTGTTGGCCATGTTTCAAGGACCACATGCTTACATCTCCTCCTCTTGGTACAATCATGAAAATGTCCCAACATGGAACTACTTGGCAGTCCATGTTTATGGAAAAATAAGGATTATCGAAGGAGATGAATTGCTTAGCCATTTGAAAAAGTTGGTTGACAACTATGAGGAAGGTCGTCCCAATCGAGTTAGTGTAGAAGGGATGTCAGATGCTTATCTTGAAAGTCAAATCCGCGCCTTGGTTGGCTTCGAAATAGAAATCACAGAGGTACAGGCCAGCGCAAAACTTTCTCAAAACAGAGATCAAGTAAACCATACCAATATTGTAGCACAGCTGGAATTGAGCGATAATCCATTGGATCAGGCCATCGCTTTAGAAATGAAAAATCGGAAAAATCCCCATTTATAAACATTGCGGCATGACCTTTGGAAAAGAAAGAAAATATCACGCTTTCCATTTATAGAACAAAGCGACAATCATACATAGGTTCCAATAGAAATAGTTATTATTGTAAGTAGAATTTCCTATTTCGAAAAGGATTAATAGCGGATTGGAAGCACATAAAGTCCAAAAATGAAAAAACTAGTAGCTGTTTATTTTTTATTTCTACTCTCGATTTCCATTGCTGAAGCGCAGCGATTTAATATTCTTTCTTATAATATTTATCACGGGGAAAATCCTTTGGTACCAGGAAAAGCTACGCTGGACACCATTGCGGATTACATTATCCTAACCCAGCCGGAAGTGATTGCACTTCAGGAGCTAGACACCATGACGCTTCGATCTGCCAGTATTTATGGTCAAAAGATTAATCAGATTGCTTATTTAAGCAGAAATACTGGTTATAGAGGCTATTTTGGAAGGTCTATGGATTTTGAGGAGGGAGCTTATGGAAATGGGATTTTGAATAAAAAATCAAAAGGATACCACACGGTTCCATTACCTAGTCCAGCTGGAGGAGAACCTCGGTCTGTGGTTTGGTCTCAATTGGAATTGAAAACTTTGGAGGAAGTTTATATTGGCAACACGCATTTTGATCATGAATCCGAGGAAAATCGAATAGCTCAAATCGACTCCTTAATTTCCTATGCGAATTCACTTCCCCTTCCTGCATTTATTGTGGGTGATTTTAATTTTGAGGAAGGGTCTGAAGCTTATTCAAGAATTCCTTCAAATTGGAAAGATGCAGGAAAAGAAGCTGGAATTTTAGACCCCACTTATCCTGGATTAGAAGCTAAACGAATCGATTATCTTTTTTATGATTCTAACCATTTTCGATTAGTCAATTACCAAGTGGTAGAACTTCCCTATTCAGATCATTATGCCATTTGGGTTACGCTGGACCTAATCAAGCGCCACAAAGACCCCATTGAGTAAACTTCACTCCACGCTTAATTAACAGGTAAAATTGTTTATCCTTTTCGGATCAAAATCCTATGTATTGAATTTCATATAGCATGGCTAGTTTTGAAAATTGAGTTTTAGATAGAAGCAATTTTTAACATTTACTTAATTTATTAGGATTAGCCAACAGTTAGTATTTTTCAATTAAAATCTTCAAATAAATTAGATTTTAGCAAGATAGGGTCAAGACAAATTGGATATTTCGCGCGTTTTGAAAGTTATTTTCATTATTTTCATAGCAAACGAAAAGTGATTTTTATTATTCCTTGCTTCCAATGAAAAAGAAAAACCTAATGACCAAAATTCTTGATTTTTTTAAAAAACTATTTGGCAAATCATCCAATAATCATCCCCTCCCAAACCCCAACCGAGAACCGTTACTAAAGACTTCAAGGGAAGAATTTGAGGGATTTCTAGAAGTGATTGAAGGTACACTCCCTTTAGACATCCATGGTGCATTTCATGTTTCTTTGCCTGTAGGATCTGTAAACTCCGATGGGCTTCCTTTTCCAGAAAAGAATAAATCAGGTCACCATAATCCGGAATATGGCTCTCCTATTATGAATGGCGATGGGATGGTGATTCAAGTTGATTTAAATGTAAGCCCAAGTCCAAAAGTCAAAAGTAAATTAATGAAAACACCTTGTTTCTACGCGGATCAGGCTACAAAAGAAGGAACTAAGCATCATGGATTGATGGGATTTCATAATATGGGGATTACGCGAATGAGTATGGTTTTGGGATCTAGAAATGAATTGAATACTGCCACTCAACCTGTCAAATTTAAAAATCAGAAGAATGGAAGCTTAATGGCCACTTACGATGTAGGAAGGCCATATCTTGTAGATCCTGCAAGCCTAGAGTTAGTGACCCCAGTGGGGTCTTTGAATGAATGGATGACTGCCGAACCGCCACTGGTTCCTTGGCCATTTGGTATAACTCAAACTTCGGCGCATCCGGCTTTTGATCCTATCACCAAGGAAATGTTCACGGTAAATTATTCCAAGGACAAAAAAGCTTATACCCATTTGGAGCAATCTTTCCACCACCTGAAACATAACCGTGCTGATTTCAAAAGTAAATTAGAATCACTTGCAAATGAGGTCGTAGACCATCCAGACCATGAGCATGTTAAAAACAGAGTAAATGACTTTTTCAATGATCTAAACCAGCACATTGAAGGCGCTGAGCACAATCCCGATGAGCCAAAAGGCGATGTCTATATGAATCTCATTCGTTGGGATGGAGAAGGGCCATTTACCTATTGGGAGTTAAGTGATCAATTTGGAGATAAGCTTGCTATTTACGAATGCATGCATCAGATGGGCCTGACAAAAGATTATATCATATTAACGGATTGTTCATTCAAATTTTCAATGGATATGCTTTTTGACAATCCATTTCCAGAAAGCAAGGTCATCGAACGATTGATCCGTCGAATGGCTACTGTAAAAATGGCCCCTTTTACGACTACCTACATTATCAAAAGAAAAGACCTGTCTCCGGATGGGGGACCAGCTATCGCTTACCGAATAGACAAACCTATTCCTTTGGAAACTATTCATTATTCCTGCGATTATGACAATCCTGACGGAGTTGTCACCCTTTATGGAGTTCATAATGCTGCCACTTGTATTGCCGAATGGGTCCGAACCTATGATCGTAGAGCCCTTGACAAAAAGCCTGTTGACCCGGATTATTTCAGTCTCTTTGCCGTAGGTAGTATGGATATCAGCAGGTTTGGAAAGTGGAAGATTGATGCCGAAAATCTAAAACTTCTTGAAGAGGAATCGAAGGTTTTTGAGGATCCTGGGAATTATAAAGAAGACTTTCTCGGCCCAAATTCTTGGGCGGTGGCTTTGTACACGTACCGTGGGATACTTTCTGCCGAAGAGCCAACGAATAAAATTAAGCAGTTATGGTTTGTGAGTGATGGGACAGTCAAAAACCTTTTGACAGAGTTTGTTTATGACTTGTACAAAGACTATCCGCATCGAACAATAAGTTTAGAAACGATCAAAGAAGTGACTGAAAAAGAGCTTCCATTCGGAATAACGAGAATAAATACGGAGACGATGACGCCAGAAGATTATTATCAGTGTGATCGGAATTTGTTTATACGAGGGATCCAATTTATTCCTAGAAAAGAACGAAACGCAACTATCCCAGAGGAATTGGATGGATACCTTTTTTGCCCGGTTCAAAAGGGTAATTTCACAGATAAACAGCCTACGAGTTATAGCTCTGAATTTTGGATTTTTGATGCGACTAATGTTAGCCAAGGTCCGATTTGCAAGATGAAAAACGAATCAATTAAATTCGCTTTCACTTTGCACACGAGTTGGATGCCAAATGCTTTTAGTTCAGATCAAAAATTTAAGATCTCAACTAAAGCGGATTACGATGCGGCAATTAAAGATTTGGAGCTGGGATTAGACAGGAATTTTCTTGAAGACTTCTTCGAAAAAGAAGTTTATCCGCATTTTGAGAATTAATACAGTGAAATGATCGAATCGAAATCTCTTAGAGAATTGGAGCTTTTCTACGAAAGTTCCAGATCCAGAATCTACAAAGGACTGTCTGATTCTGGTGATTCTTTCTTACTAAAAAATGACCTTACGGGGGATGTTTCCAGGCTTTATAATGAGGTCTCAATTGCTAACAAAAGCCTCTTTGCCCCGCTTAAATCTCAGGTAATCCTTCATCAAGGGGAGCCCGTGATAGCACGTAAATATATTTCTGGAAGTCCACTAAAAAGCATTATACCAAAAGGTGGTTTTCCGCTTAGCGACTTCTTGTTGATGGCTATTAGCATTAGTAAGGAGCTCCAAGAAATTCATACAAAAGGGCTTTTGCATAATGACGTCAACCCAAATAATTTCATCATTGATCCGGAAAATAATTCGGCTATCTTGATTGATTTTGAATTTGGCAGCTCAGCTGAGGTCCAGGAATTTATTTTTCAACAGCAAGTACAAATCTCAGGTACTATTGAATACATCTCTCCCGAGCAAACAGGAAGGATGAACAGGCGTTCCGATCAGAGAAGTGATTTATATGGATTAGGAGCAACTTTTTATGAAATGCTTACCGGAAGAACTCCATTTATAGAGAAAGATGTCCTCTCCTTGATTCATTGCCACTTGGCGATTTTGCCAAAGCCTCCATCTGAATTCAATCCCAAAATCCCAAAAGCGATTGATTTGATCGTCTTGAAATTATTGAAAAAAAATGCAGAAAATAGATATCAATCTCTTGCAGGGCTTTTAGCAGATTTAAATTATTGCCAGAATCATCTCACTGAGTTACATCAAATGGATGATTTTGAAGCTGGTAGTTTTGATATTTCCTCAAAGCTTTTGGTTTCTCAGCGTTTAGTCGGTCGCGAAGACCAAATCAAATCTTTGGAAGAAGCATTTGATTTAGCCAGGAGAGGAAACCGAGTTTTATTTTCCATAAGAGGAAATAGTGGAATTGGGAAAAGTGCCATTTGTCAGGAATTGCTAAAGAAAATGGACTCCAAGGATAGCATATTCCTTTCGGGTTCATTTGATGTAATGGATCGGCAGACACCCTATTTGGCCTATTCAAAAGCATTCAGACAATTCGCAGATTGGCTGGTTTCAGAAGATCATGTTACCCAAAACATTTGGGTAAAGAGACTAAATAGAAGTTTGAAAGGGTTTGGGAAAATAATCATTGACTTAGCTCCAAACCTCGGCCATGTAATAGGAGATCAGCCTGAACTCCTTCCATTAACCGGATTAGAGAATCAGCAAAGAATGCAATTTGCTATCAACTCTTTTCTAGAATGTCTATCCTCCAACGATAGTCCCTTAGTGCTACTGTTAGATGATTATCAGTGGGCAAATGATGCTTCAATAGAGCTTTTGAAAGCCATTCTAAAAAATAATAATCTTCAAAACATCCTTCTTTTGATTACTTATCGAGATGGTGATCAAGACCTTGTTCATCCGCTTAAAAAAGCATTCGAAACTATAGAAGAAGATCTTAATCAAAAAGATTTACTTGAGCTTTTCCACATCAAACTCTCTCCTTTGAAGCCTGAGGATATCCGAAATTTGATTGCTGAAACGCTGAAACTACCAGAGGAGGAGATTAGTGAGTTTTCGGAATTGATCTATTCTAAAACGAAAGGAAATCCTTTTGCTACCAATAAGCTGCTTGAATCAATTTATCACCAAAAACTTCTCCTATTTGATTATCCATCCAACCAATGGAAATGGGATATGGAGCAGCTAAAAAAGCAAAATTTGAGTGAGAATATTATTGAAATTTTGCTGCAAAAGATTAAAGAAATTGAGTTAGAAGCACTTCAAATTATTAAAATCGCTTCTGTTTTTGGAGCTGAATTTTCACTCGAGCAGTTATATCTTATCACTGATTTACCTGCAAAAAATATCCACTATTTGCTTTGGCCCCTTATCCAAGAAGGCTCCATAATACCATTAAGCAATGAATACAGATTCATTCCTGAATATTATGAAGAAAAGGCAATGGATGTTTCTTTTCGCTTTTCGCATTCAAGAATCCAACAAGCAGTCTATTCGCTTTTAGATAAAGAAGAAAAAGAACAATTTCATTTTAAAGTAGGCCAGATCTTTTTAGAAAAACTTTCTAAAAAAGAGCTGGAGGAGAAATCAATTGAGATTTGCGTGCACCTGGAACTGGGCAAAAAGTACTTGGCAAACTCAAAAAACTTTAATGCGATCGGTAAATTGTTTTTAAATGCTGGCTATAAAGCTGCAAATTCTGCCGCTTTTGAAAGTGCATTTACCTTCCTCTCATTGAGTCTGGAAGTGCTTGACTCAAAATTAAGTAAGGCTCAAAAATTTGAAATAACACTAAATCTTTTAGAGTATTCATTTTTGATTGAAGACAAGAATAGACGTGAAGCGCTAGAAACGAAAGCCTTTGAATTGGCACAAACCAATACTGAACGAATCCTTGTTTATGAAGTAATTGTCAAATGCCTTCCCTTCAACAACCTTCCGCATCAAGCAGTAGAAGTAACTCGAAAGGCATTGTTTGAAGTAGGGATAAAAATTCCTGAAAAAGCTAGCATTCCGCAAATCATATTCCAATTGCTGAAGATGAGAATAAAGTTTCCTCCTAAAAAATTTGGGGAATTATCAAAGCTAGAAGCTCCCCAAGACCCCTATGTCTTGGCACTTTTCAAGCTCATGTATGCTTCTTTGCCCTCTTTTCTTTTCGTTAATCCAAATACCTATCCAATTATTATTGTCAAAATTCTTGAGCTAACCCTTAAGCATGGATTGGCACCAGAATCTGTTCCCGGGATTGCAAGTTATGGTTTGATTTTAATCACGGCTATGAATCAGCCACAAGACGGATTTGACATCATCATGGAAGCTCTTAAACTAGAGGAGCATCCTGCAAATAGAAAATATACTGCAACGGTCCACATGGTCTATGGGGCATTCAGTGGCTATTTGAAAACTAACATCAGAGAAACACTTCCATATTTGGAAGAAGGATATCAGAAAGGAATTCTCTATGGAAACATGGAATATGCCAGCTGGAATTTGTTTTGGACAGCTACTCTAAATTTCAACATCGCATCCAATTTGCAAAATGCGCTAGAGTATGTCATTGCCTCAAGAAGGTTTTCCAAACAATACAAGTATAGCAACCAATCCAGTGTGATGAAGTTACTCGAACAAGTATTGGAGGTATTGATTTCTGATGCATCAAAACTCCCGGAAAAGCTTCTGGGCTTGAGAGAGCAAAAACCAAAAGAGCTTGAAACTGCCTATTCGGAGAATAATGAGGTCTATTTATATACCTATTTTGGATATTTGGGTAATGCACATCTTTGGTTTAGAGAACATGAAATCGCATTTGACTTTTATGAACAATTTGCAAAGCATATTAAAGATCAGCCGATAAATTTTGTAATTGTCTATGAGCGCTTTAATCGAGCATTGAATGCTCTATTACTTGCAAAAAAACTTGAAAGCTTTACTTATAAAAACACTGATCTCAAAAAGATAGT